>JAZSHG010000082.1:0-4962 GCA_045533135.1 Acutalibacteraceae bacterium | reverse complement strand
ACCGGAGCCAGACCAGCCTGCAGATACTCGCCGATAGCCTTGTGGCCATCACCCTCTTTGTAGAGGTAATCGAGCGGGGGGAGATCCACTTTAACGATGGTCACACCGCCATTGTTGTTGCCGCCATTGTTGTTGCCGCCGTCGTTGTTGTCTTTGTTGTCATCCGCAGGAGCCGCGCATGCAAACAGAGAAAGCAGCAAAACAGAAGCCAAGAGAAGCGCTAAAAACTTTTTCATTTGAAATCTTCCTTTCTAAATGATTATATCCCAAGTGCGGTCTTCCCAAAGCACAATAGAAAGCCGCACCAAAGACCAATATTAGCCGATTTTGTCCAAGTTGTGGCAAGCCACGAAGTGACCGGCAGACACTTCTTTGAATTCCGGCATTTCGCAAGCGCATTGCTCGGTTGCATAAGGGCAACGAGTGCGGAAGGGACAGCCGGAGGGAGCATTGAGCGGGCTGGGAATATCGCCCTCCAACATCACACGCTGATTGGCGCGCGCGATCTTGGGATCGGGCACAGGCACCGCCGACAGCAACGAAATGGAATAGGGGTGCAAGGGGTGATTGTAGATCTCGTTAGACTCCGCGAGTTCCACCATCTTGCCCAAATACATCACCGCGATACGTTTACTGATATGGCGGACTACCAAAAGGTCGTGGGCAATAAACAGGTAGGTAAGGCCCAGCTTTTCCTGCAGTTCATCAAACATATTGATGACCTGCGCCTGAATGGACACATCAAGCGCAGACACGGGCTCGTCACAGACGATGAAGTCGGGATTGACCGCCAGCGAACGGGCAATGCCGATACGCTGACGCTGACCGCCGGAGAATTCATGCGCATAACGGGCGGCATGCTCACTGTTAAGGCCCACATAACTCATCAGCTCAAGGATGCGCTCTTGGCGCTCCTGCTTTGAGTTGTAGAGTTTGTGAATATCCAGCGGCTCACCGATGATATCCGCAACGGTCATACGAGGATTAAGGGAGGAATAGGGATCCTGGAACACCATCGTTGCCTTTTTGCGGAACTCCTGGATCTCTTTAGCGGTCTTGATCTGTTTGCCCTCATAATAGATCTCACCGGAGGTGGGCTTGTAAAGGTTGAGGAGAGTACGGCCAACGGTAGTCTTACCGCAACCGGACTCGCCGACCAGGCCTAGCGTTTCGCCGCGCATAATGTCAAAGGACACGCTGTCAACTGCTTTGAGCGGCTTGGTTTTGAAGGGGGCCACACTGATGTCAAAGTATTTGCACAGGTTGCGCACCGAAATCAACGGATCGTTGTTGATCTCACTCATCTTTCACGCCCTCCTTATCCAGCATATTTTTGATATACATCCAGCAAGCTGTACGGTGATCACAGTTGACCTCCACGTTTTCAGGATGCTCGTTGATGCACACTTTCATCGCCGCGTCACAACGCGGAGCGAAGGGACAACCCTTAGGCATATTGAGCAGGTCAATGGGGGTGCCGCTGATGGGTTGGAGCCTTTTTTTCTCTTCATCCACCGTCGGAATCGACCGCATAAGACCTTTCGTATACTCGTGCTGAGGGTTGTAGAAAATCTCATCGGCGGTGCCCTGCTCACAAATAGAGCCGGCATACATTACAATGACTTCGTCACACATCTGCGCCACAACGCCAAGGTCGTGGGTAATCATGATAATCGCCATACCCAGCTCGTTTTGCAGGGATTTCATCAGCTCCAAAATCTGCGCCTGGATAGTTACGTCGAGCGCCGTTGTCGGTTCGTCGGCGATAAGGATATCCGGTTCACAGGCAAGCGCCATGGCGATAACTACGCGCTGACGCATACCGCCGGACAACTCGTGGGGATACTGCTTCATGCGCTTTTCGGGTTCGTTAACACTGACCAACAGCCACATCTCAGCCGCGCGTTCCCACGCTTGCGTTCTGTTACGGTTGGTATGCAGGCGGATCGCTTCGACCAGCTGGTGGCCAATAGTATAGGTGGGGTTCAAAGAGGTCATCGGGTCCTGGAAAATGATGGACACCTTGTTACCGCGCACCGTTTTCATCACTTTTTCGCCGGCACCGACCAGTTCCTGTCCATCCAACTTGATGGAGGAATCTTGGGAGATGGTCGCGTTCGGCGCAAGAATTTGCATAATGGAATAGGCGGTCACCGATTTACCGGAGCCCGACTCACCCACAATACCCAATACCTTACCGTGATCAAGGTCAAAGGAGATGCCGTTGACCGCATTGACAACACCGGCGTCGGTCTTAAACGAGGTATGCAGGTTTCTGACTTCCAAGAGAGCCATGGTAACACATCGTCCTTTCTTATCGTTTCAGTTTCGGGTCAAAGGCATCACGCAGTCCGTCGCCAAACAAGTTGAGCGAAAGAACGATCAAAGAAATCACTATTGCAGGAATGATCAAAAGGTAGGGATATGACCAGATACCTTCGCGCGCGTCGTTTGCCAACGAGCCAAGGGACGGCATAGGCGGATTGATACCCAGGCCGATAAAGGAGAGGTAACTCTCGGTAAAGATAGCACTGGGAACTTGCAGGGCGGTGGAGATGATAATCACACTGATACAGTTGGGAATCAAGTGCTTGCGGATGATCCAGCCGCCCTTAGCGCCTGCCGCACGTGCGGCAAGCACATACTCCTGCTCACGCAAGGAGAGAATTTGGCCACGGATCAAGCGCGCCATAGACACCCAGTAGAGCAGCGCAAACACAATAAACAAACTGATAATATTACCGCCAACTTTTTGGAAGACGGTGCCTTCAATTAGTGAGCCAAGCGTCTTTTCAAACGCCGCCGCCAGCAGAATCACCATCAGCATATCGGGCAACGAGTAGATGATGTCGACGATACGCATGATGATAAGGTCGACCTTGCCGCCGAAATAACCGGCAACCGAGCCAACAATCATACCGACCAGCAACACGATGATGCTGGCGAAGAAGCCGACCGCCAGAGAAACACGCATACCGTAGATAACACGGATAAAGTAGTCACGGCCGTGTTTATCGGTACCAAACAGGTGAGGGAACACATCCTCTGTTTCGCCACTATAGCCGGAGAAACGGATAACGTGATACCCGTCATCATCCATCAGCGTTACCACTTCGCCCTCTGTGCGAACAATGCCACCGGTCCAAGTGGTTTCCCACAACCATTCTTTGGTGGTTACAAATTCTTTGGCTTTGCGGCTCACGTCCTTGACCGTGAAGTTCTCAGCATTGGTGTAGCGAATCACCATATCTTCGGCATCACAGTGGCTTTGAAGCGCCGCAAATTCTTCCGCGGTGCGACCACCGGCTTCAAATTCTGCCACAATCTGCTCAGCACGCTTTTTGGCTGCAGCTGCCGCCTTTTTATTCTCCGCAGTTTTGCCAAACACAGGTGCTTCAATCACGATCTCTTGATAATTTGCCTGTCCCAGCATACGCTCGCACTCGGTAAGACCGTAGGAGAACGGCGACAGGTTCTGATAAGTGGCGTCAACAGGCTTCGGCCACTCCTGTATGCCGAGTTGTTGATCGTATGAATATGGCCACACCATCGGGATAATGATGGAACTGAGCACCAATATTACAATAACGATAAAACTGATAGTGGCCACTTTATCTTTGAGCAAGCGCTTGACGCCGTCTTTGAAGAAGGTAGACGACGGGCGCATTTTTACCATATATTCCTTTTCCTCAGCGGAAGCTGGCATAAAGGAATCGAGATTGGTGTGCAGGCTAAATCTTTTCAAGTCCATGTCGATTCCTCCTTACTCCAAGTTAATACGTGGGTCAACCACTTTATAGAGAATGTCGCTGATAAGGTTCATAACAACGATAAGCGTCGCCAGCACAATGGTGGTACCCATAATGACAGGATAGTCACGGGCAGTGATACTGCTAACAAACTTCTCGCCAATGCCGGGAACCGCAAAAACCTTTTCCACAACCAGCGAACCGGTGACGATGTAGGCAAGCATCGGCCCAAAATAGGTGATGACCGGAATGAGCGAGTTTTTGAGTGCGTGACCGAAAATGATCTTGCGGCCGGACACGCCTTTCGCTTTGGCGGTACGGATATAATCCTGTCCCAAAACATCAAGCATCGATGAACGCGTCAGACGGGTGATGTGCGCCATAGGCGAGAGGGACAGTGTGATAATAGGCAGGATGTAACCGCCTTCCATAGCGCCGTTAGCCGGCAACCACCCCAATGTTACCGCAAACAATAACAGCAAAAGCAGGCCCATAATAAAGCTGGGCATAGAGACAAAGGCCGTCATCGTGACCATAATACTCTTATCGAAAAAGGTATTGCGGCGTAGTGCGGCGGCTGATCCCAACAGCACGCCGACAATCAACGCGATACCTGCGGCAGCAAGACCGAGCGGTATGGAGGTCTTCATGCCGGTCACAATAATTTCTGTCACGTCAAAGCCACGTTGCTTGATGGACGGACCGAAATCGAATTCGGTAACGATATCCTTCACATACGTGAAATATTGCTCTATCAAAGGCTTGTCCAAACCGTACTTTTTCTCTGCCTCTGCCTGCGCCTCTTCCGAGATGGCCTTTTCACTGAGGAACGGGCCTCCGGGGACGGCCTTCATGGCAAAGAAAGTGATGGTGATGACAAGAAATATCGTAAACAAAGCAAGAAGCACACGTTTGAGGATATAAAATGCCAATTTAGAATTCAAGACTTTCATCTCCTTAAAGGATTCGTTGACCCTGTGCCAATATTGCAAAACACTTCGCCTTTTACACAGTTGTTAAACATTGTAGCACATCTTTTCGAAAAAAACAAGAAACATTTCGCTTTTTTATCGCCTTGTGGCAAAATAATTCTACTTTTCGTTAAAGTTGCCCATATTTATAGTCACTAACCATTTGCTTTTGCGTGGTAAAATGGTAAATAATGAAAGCGGGCGGTTTTTGCCGCTCGCTTTTATTGTTATTCACTCGTCGC
>JAZSHG010000165.1:0-2990 GCA_045533135.1 Acutalibacteraceae bacterium | reverse complement strand
CGTGATACGTTATGGCAAATTGCTATGTGAAGCGGTCTCCGAGAAAAAGGCCGTTGCCATCAACGCAGATACCGAACTCGACCTCGTCGATCGTATTAACACTCTGACCGCCAAGCTCTACGAAGGCATTACCGCTTTCGAAAAAGCCAATGCGCTTACGGAAGGCGAAAAGGATACCGTTGCTCGTGCATGTTTGTATCACGACCACGTAACCCCTGCTATGGAAACCCTGCGTGAGGCCGGCGATAAGCTGGAAACCCTCACCGATAAGGCGCTCTGGCCCTATCCGTGTTATATGGATCTGTTGCTGAGTGTATAATAGAGAAATAAAAAAGACAGTGTCAGTTTTGACACTGTCTTTTTTATTATCCGTGAACGATATCAATCGCTTTGTGTAGGTTCTTGATATTTACCTGTGTATATGTACCGCCGCTTTCACCGTCAAGTGTCCAAGCAAGCGGCTCTTTTGTTATAACATTTATCTCTTTCGCACGAAAAAAACTGATCAGCTCGGGATCATATTTTTGCGAAAGTAGGCTTTGTACGATACGCAGATAACCTGAAGCGGCATTTTTGGGGTGACGCACCAGCACAACCTCAAACTCACCGTCATCAGGAATAACCTCACTGGCTTTCATCTTGAACACGCCACCAACTGAGGTAGAATTAGAAATAGCCCCCAGCAGAAACTCCCCTTCCTCAACACGGTCGGCTGTTTCCACACGCATAAAAAATGGAGAAATATCGCCCAAGCTTTTGGCTGCTTCTAAGATATATGCCGCATGGCCCAGTTGATTTTTCAGCTTTTGAGATGTGCTGTAGGAGGTTTTGGTAAACGCACCAAGAGAAGCAATATAGGAAAAGTGGCGATCATCATTAAAAAGACCTACGTCATGTGCAAAAGCAGTGCCCTCAGCTGCCATTGCTACGGCTTTTTTGATGTTAGACGGTATTTTCATCGTTGAGGCAAAATCATTGGTTGATCCAGTGGGAATATAACCAATGGGAATTCTTTTTTCATGCGCCATAACGCCGTTTATAACCTCGTTAAGAGTCCCGTCGCCACCGCAACAAACAATTTTATCAAACTCAGCGGCATGCTCACTAACATAGGTCATAGCATCGCCCTGTTGCGTTGTTAAATGCACAGATATATCGGCGTATTGTTTACTTAAGATATCTACAATGTTGAACATTTCACCGCGCACACGCCGTTTCCCTGCATAGGGATTGATCACCAGTAACAGCTTCTCGCTCAAAATAACCACCCTCAAAAATTATCGTTGTTTTCTTCTTGCTCATGATAGGCATATGCTGCATCAAGCAGGCGATATGTGTCTTCAAAGCGTTCATTAGAGGAAAGACCACCCAAGACAACAACGATCACTTCTTCTCCTATGCGATTGGCAGATGCCACCAAGCAATAGCCGGCAGGAGTTGTAAAGCCCGTCTTCATGCCGGTGATATAGGTAAAGTGATAGGGGCCTTGCTGCAACACTTCGTTTGTATTTTTCCAATAATATGACTCGCCGGATATCACTGTTTTTACAGCTGTTTTGGAAACGCTGTTTTTAACGGCTGTAAAGGTGTTTGCCTTGCGAGCAATTTTCAGCATATCTCGTGCAGTGGTCATGTGTCCCTCTGCTGTCATACCGTCAGGGTTGGCAAAACTTGTATTTTGGCAACCAAGTTCAGTTGCCATACGATTCATCTCAGTAACAAAGACCGACACCGCTGTTTCATAATCAAGTGATGGATCCTTTGCTAAAATGCGCCCAACATTCACTGCCACCACATAGGCCGCATCATTACCGGAGGGTATCATCAGCGCATCCATCATCTGGGCGTGGGACAGTTGTTGTCCTTTCTCCAAACCGGCAACGCTGGAGTCATGCCCCAACAAATCCAATTCGTCACCGACCGTAAAAACATGTGTTTCATGTGCGTATGTGCTGAGCAGTATTGCCGTCATCAGCTTTGTAGTACTGGCAGGATCACAGACCTCGTCAGCATTACGGCTGAACAGCTCTGTTTCATAGGTGACATTATAGGCAATGATGCGCTGTGAAGTCAGTCGATCAGACAGCTCTTGGTCATCAAGCTTGGGAACTGTGGGTTTGGGAACCGAAGTCGTGGAACTGGAGGGCGTTGACAGCTGGGAAGCGGTCGTAGGGGTGATGGGAGACGGCGTTGACGTGTCGTCATCGCGAAACAACTGCCCGATACCATAAAACATCGCTGTAAGCAGTGCA
Organism: Acutalibacteraceae bacterium; assembly: GCA_045533135.1. Lineage (GTDB taxonomy): Bacteria > Bacillota > Clostridia > Oscillospirales > Acutalibacteraceae > HGM12789. The sequence continues at coordinate 738 of JAZSHG010000165.1, read as the reverse complement.
ATAAGCAACAGCAATACCAGAACTACAACTGCTCTTCTAAAATATATTCGTATGCGAAGTGAGGAACTTTTTGAACGAGATCTTGCCATACTGTCCTCCTATTATTACTGCCATTGCAGCATTTCACGAGCGGCCTGTAGGTTGGTCGGCGTGATATTTCCACCAATAATGCGTGCCAACTCCTGCTCACGAGCAGTTTTGTCCAAAGCCTGCACTTGTGTATAGGTACGGTCATCCACAACGGACTTGTTGATCAAAAAATGGTGGTGCGCCTGTGCGGCAATTTGTGCCAAATGGGTTACACACACAACTTGACAACGTTTTGTCGATAGCTGAGCAATCTCGCGCAGTTTTGTACCGACTTTTTGCGCGGCGCGACCACTAATACCAACGTCGATCTCATCAAACACCAGCGTATCTACGTCATCGGCATCTGCCATAACCGCCTTGATCGCCAGCATAATGCGAGAAAGCTCACCGCCGGACGCGATTTTGGCCAACGGCTTTACCGGTTCGCCAGCATTCGCAGATAGCAAAAACTCAACACGATCGCCACCGGTAGCATTCAAGGTATCAGGGGTGATGGATACCTCAAATTGCACACGCGGCATATCTAAAAAGCGCAATTCTTCCGACACCTGCATGGCAAAACGGAGGGCAGCCTCTTTCCGTGCCGCCGATAAGACAGCGGCATCTGCCACCAGCCGCTCTTCGGCAAGATTCAGTTGCTCCTCCAGT
>JAZSHG010000126.1:0-10202 GCA_045533135.1 Acutalibacteraceae bacterium | reverse complement strand
GCTGGTTTACCGTTTCCATTATGCGACTACCTACACAGTGTACCACTTATTCGAGTGTGCGTCAAGCGATTGACGAGTCTCCCATCTCAAAGAACGTCAAAATTTTCTTTTTAAAGCAAAAACAGGCACCGCAAACGGTGCCTGTTTTTTGATTACAAATTAGCGCCAAGCATCATATTTGGCATCCAAGAACGGAACACAGGTATCGAGATAATCCTGGATCTGATCAATGCCGGCGCCGGGAAGGTTGGGACCCCATTTGCTCTTCTCACGTGCGAGCACTTCGTCGGGGATGCTCTCATAGAAATCGGTGAACATCTCCATAATATGGTCCTCGTCGAGCACGGTTTCACGCAGTTCGAAATAGCGCTCAGCAAGCTCTTCGCTGAAAAGTTTTTCCATATTTCCCCACAGATGGCTGTGATACATTTCAACGAATTCGTCTTCATAAGGATAGAGCTGGCTGCCATCCCAGTAAGTACCCCAAGAGGTATCGAGGTCATAAAGCGACGGATACCAATACTGGCCATCATAGGTCGCGAGAAGCATGTTCTTACCGCGGTTATCAGGCATATAGCCGAAGTCCATCATGATGTAGTAGTTGAGGGTGGCATCGAGGCTCATATAGTTCTCGAAGTCGCGCACAAAGGTGCTGTCGTTGCTGTAGCAGAGGAATTGGAAGAGGCGATTCATCTTCTGCAGTGTAGCATCGTTTTCGGTACCGACTTCCACTGCCCAAGACTCAAAGGAAGGCATACCCTTAAACCAGGTGGCCGCCTCCCAAATTTCACCGCAAATGACGATGTGGTTGGGGTTAGACTCATCCATATTAAACATCCAGTCAGCCTTCGGAATGTTCATGGTGTAAAGGCCGTGGAATTCATCGTTGATGTACACTTCGATGGGGAAGCCATCAATGGCGCCACCGTTGGGAGCGTCCTCAAACAGGCCGTATTTTGCCTGCATCTCACCAACCAATTTTGCAGAAACGACATTTCGGGCATGGGTCTGGTCGATCCAGTTGGCTTTCAGGCAGTATTCCGTTTGTTCGCCCCAGCCGACATCAACGCCCAGCTTCTTAGCATAGCTGGAATCCTCATAGAAGTTGATGGTGTAGTTTTTCTTATCGTAGTAAAGGCTGGAAGTACCCTGCACCTTGATTTTAGCGGCACCTTGAAGCACACGTACTTCGCCCTTGCTCTCATCGGTTTCTTTACATCTGTACTCGAAGCTGATATTGCGAACGTCCTTTTTCTGAGTCATGTTGGACATATCGCCGGTAAAGTACATCTTCGGGATATATTTGGGATCATAATCGCCGCAGACCTTGCCATTCAAAACGCGCGTGCACTCACCCAGCTCATACATATGGCCAAGCGCCTTACCGCCGGTCTTACCGCAGTCCCTACAGGTCGCAGGAGCATCGCAATTCGCCGGAATGGTGACCTCATGCTTGCAAGGATTTGTGGTTGTCGTGACCTTCGTTGTGCTTGTAGTCACTTTTTTGGTAGTGGTGGCGGTCGTGCCGGCAGTCGGCTTGGTGGTCGCGCCGATAGTCGGCTTGGTAGTCGCGCCGGCAGTCGGTTTGCCGGTCGAGATGACAGACGAGGACGTACCAACAGCATCCGTCGAGGTGCCATCGTCCGCACCATTCGTGCTGCCTTCGGTCGCACTGGTGGCAATGCTAGAGGAAGTGGGCGCATCCGTAGACGAGGTCGTGCCTTCACCATCCTCAGGTTTGTCCACCGGTGCCGCGTTGCACGCGCCAAACGCAAGCAACATTGCTAAAACCAAGCAGAGAGATAACAGCTTTTTCATTTGAACAACTCCTAAATTAAACTCAGTAGCCAGGGCGGCTCGCCTTTACAAAGCGGCTATCGGTATTGTAACATTTTTCCGATTTTGTGTCAACGCCTTCCTTTGATTTTCAACAAATAATGCGTAAAAAACACTTATTTTTTGCAATTTTTAACAAAAAATGAGCAACGTGGCCTGCGGATCAAAAAAGGTTGTTCCGCAAACTTTGCGGAACTACCTTTTCACTGATTACGTTCTTTTAATGCACGATCGGCCTCGCGCTTCATATCGCGTCTTGCGGCATCCTCGCGCTTGTCATACAACTTTTTGCCGCGGCAAACACCCACCTGCACCTTGATACGGCTTCCCTTGAAATAAAGCGACAACGGAATGAGGGTATATCCCTGTTGCTTCATCTGTCCGAAAAGGCGCAGAATATCGCGCTTATGCACCAACAGGCGGCGTACACGCATCGGGTCACGGTTAAAAATATTCCCCTGTTCATAAGGACTGATGTGCATACCGTTGACAAACATTTCGCCGTCGACAATGGAGCACCAAGCGTCCTTGAGGTTGACTGCGCCGGCACGTAGGGATTTGACTTCGGTCCCTACCAATTCAATGCCTGCCTCAAAGGATTCGTCCACGAAATATTCGTGATACGCCTTCTTGTTTTGCGCAATCGTCTTGAAATTTTCCGCCACAGCCGTCACCTCCTTATTTAAAGCTCTTGCCTACCCTCCAGCGAACGGCGCAGTGTCACATCGTCCGCATATTCCAGGTCGCCGCCCATCGGAATACCGTATGCCAAACGCGTGATCTTTACGCCAAAGGGGCGCAGGAGTTTTCCCAAATACATGGCGGTGGCCTCCCCTTCCACAGTAGGGTTGGTGGCCATAATGATTTCGGCAACATCCTCTTTTGCCACGCGAGATAACAGTTCCTTCACACGCAACTGCTCGGGGCCAATCCCCTTCATCGGAGACAAGACACCGTGTAGCACGTGGTAGGTGCCAGTATACTCACGTGTGCGTTCAAACGCCGCCAGATCACGTGGATCCTCCACCACGCAGATGGTGGTTTTGTCACGATCAGGCTGGCTGCACACCGGGCATAGCTCACTGTCTGCCAGGTTATGGCACACCGCACACTCGTGGATGGTGTCGCGTGCCAGCCGAATGGAGGCAACAAATGCCTCCGCATCAGCGGCAGGCATATTGAGCAGATGATACGCCAAGCGCTGTGCAGACTTGTGTCCAACACCGGGCAACCGCTCCAACTGCTCGGTCAACTGTGCCAGCGGCACTACCGTATATCCCATAGGCATCAAAACATACCGGGCATGCTCATGCCGCCGGTGATTTTAGACATTTCCGCCTGCGCTGTATCTGAGGCAACACGGATGGCCTCATTGACGGCCGCACGCACCAAGTCCGCCAACATCTCCACGTCATCGGGATCCACCACATCCGGACGGATCTCCAAAGATTTCAGCTCGTGCGTGCCGTCGACCACCGCCGTCACAGCACCGCCACCGGCGGTAGCGCTGTACTCGCGCTGGTTGAGTTCCTCTTGCAACGTCTGCATATCCGCTTGCATTTTCTGTGCTTGGCGCAACATGCTTTGCATATTACCGGGGCCACCGCCCATGCCTTGGGGCAATCTTGCTTTCATATCTATTCCTACCTTTCAAGGTCTTCTACTGCACATCCACCACAACGCCCTTGCTTTTGCTCTCTTGAATAAACGCCGCCAAGGGGTCTTGGTCGTTTTTCTCGGTATGCGTGCGCCGACGTGTGGCAATACGATAGCTCTGCCCAGTCACGGCGCGGATCGCCTGTATCAGTGCATTTTTATTATCCGCCGCATTCACCAGTACACGGAACAGCTCGTTGTCGGTTTCGATAAACAGCCGCCTGTCTGCCGCGCACAAGGTTGCGGTTGAATCTGACAGCACGCCATAAAGTGGCGGACAGGACGTGCGCAACATATCCAGCACATCCGACCAATTCTCGAGCCGCTGTTCCTCGGCAGGCGCAGGCGTCGGTACCGCCACAGGCGTGGCTGTGGGCACCTCTTCTGCCGCAGGCGCAGAGGAAATTGGCGTCGGCACAGGCTCCGGTATCGGTTCTGCCTGTGTCACAACAGGCGTCACCGCGACAGATGATGTAACCAGACCGCCACGCACCGTGTCCTCCAACTGCTTAATACGCCGCAAGAGGCTCTCGTTCGTGCTGTCCAGCGCAGGCTCGCACAGGCGCAACATCGTCATTTCCATTTCAACACGGCGCGATACACCACTGCGCAAACGGTCAAGCGTCTGCTGTAACGCTGTCAGCGTGTGCAACAACGCCGTCAACTCCCATTTGGCAGCCTCCTCACCCATACGGCGCAGTTCCTCAGCCGTGGCAATGATCAGCTCCTCGGGTTGCGGTACACTTTTGAGTATCATCAAATTGCGGAAGAAATCGATCCATTCAACGCACAAGCGCTCCATATCCTTGGATGCGTTGTGCAATTGATCCACCAATGCCCACGCGGCACCGTTGTTACGTTCGCGCACCGCTTTGGTCAGGGCATACAGGTGTTCTTTACCTGCCATACCTGTGGCATTGGCAACCACATCGGCATCAATAGCGCGAGAGCGCGACAGACACTGATCAAGCAGAGATAGTGCATCGCGCATAGCACCGTCTGCCAACCGTGCAATGAGCAGTGCCGCTTCCTCGGTAAGCGAAAACTGTTCTTGCTCGGCAACATATTGCATACGTGCCGCAATATCCTGCGGCGGTATACGTCCAAAGTCAAACCGTTGACAGCGCGACAAGATCGTGGCAGGAAGCTTGTGCACTTCGGTGGTCGCCAAAATGAATATCACGTGCTCGGGCGGCTCTTCCAATGTTTTGAGCAAGGCGTTAAACGCGCTGGAAGACAGCTCGTGCACCTCGCCAATGATATAGACGCGATATTTCGCCATCGCAGGGGAGAAATTGACCTCCTCACGCAGTTCACGGATGTTGTCCACGCCGTTGTTAGCAGCGGCGTCAATCTCCACCACATCCATCGTCGCGCCACTGTCGATCGCACGGCACAGTTCACATTCGTTGCAGGGATTGCCATCTATGGGCGACAAACAGTTGACCGCCTTGGACAAAATTTTGGCGCAGGTGGTCTTGCCCGTTCCGCGTGAGCCGGTGAACAGGTAAGCGTGCGCCAAGCGGCCTGTTTTTAATTCGTTTTGCAGCGCGGTGGTGACAGTCGGTTGACCATACACCTGCGCAAAGGTGCGCGGCCGCCATTTGCGATATAAAACCTGATACATATTCCTGCAACCCTCCTTGCAAAACGCGCCGTATCCTCTCGGGCATACGGGCGAACCGATTACTTGCGGCACACGAAAACATCTGCTTAATGCTGCTCGGTTCCCCGCCTGACATGGTTCACAGCACTTCGTCGCACAAGACCCGCCCGCCCGTATGCCCCAAAGCACACAGCGCCGTATTATGTGTGGTTTTATTATACACAACCGCCATCAAAAAGTCAACCGCCTTTCGGCATTTTGGCGGCAGTTTATTGACACCCGGTTGCATTTGGGGTATACTATTGACAGAAACCAAAAGGGAGTGTGACGATATGGCGGATATTTTGCAATATTGCCGCGAAAAAGGGTGGCGTAGCAGTCAAGGCGACACCATTATCGACGGCGTGCAGGATGGCGTGGCATTTCGCGCTTTTCTCTCCCCTTTTTCTTTACTTTTGTCCGTCAGTTTGCCCGAAAAGCAAATCGCACGACTGGAAAATCGCCTTTCCGCAGTCACACCGGTGACGATTGCTTTGCAAGAGCGTGGCGTGTTGCTCACACCACAGACACCACCTGCCGATGGTGAGGCTTTTGCCACCTTTCTGCAGATGTGCATCGAAAAAGCGGTCACTATCACCGACTCTGCTTATAACGACAAGCACGAATCCGGTACCGCAGAGCCGTTTGGCGCTTATCTCAAGGGTGTTGTCGGCGCCTTTGTCGGCGCGATCGTCGGCGTGATTCCATGGATGATCACCGGCTTCATCGGATGGCAACTTTGGATTTTGGGCGGCCTTGTCGGTGTTGGCGCTTTCTATGGCTATCAGCTGTTGCGCGGTGCGCACCGCACAGGATTTGCCGTAGGCGCCATCCTCGTCTGCTCACTCTTGGCAGTATTTGGCTGTGAGCTTTTGACCTCCACCTATTACAACTGGCAACTCGCCAAGGATTTTCATGAAAACCCCGCCTATTACGCGATGTGTTACACCGAGTTTGGCGACTACTACGAGGATCTCGCAGAAAACGAGCCGACCATTGCCAATGCACTTGTTTTCTCACTCAAGTGGAACGAACTGCAAACCACGTTAAAGGAGAGCCTTTTGGGGCTTGCCATCTGTGGCATCGGCGTGTTCTTGCTCAAAGGGCGCATACAGGAATATACCCACTATTCCGGATTTCTCCGCTCACGCCGCTTTAAATAACCAACAAAAAAGTCCGCATACTGTTTAGACAGTATGCGGACTTTTTTCAGTCGAGTTCCTTTTTGCCTGTATACAGTTCGTAGTAGCGTCCCTTTTGGGCGAGCAACGCGTCGTGGTCGCCGCGTTCGATGATCTCGCCTTTTTCCAGCACCATAATGGCGTTGGCATTGCGCACAGTGGACAAGCGGTGCGCAATCACAAAGGTAGTGCGATTTTTCATCAACCGATCCATGCCGTGTTCGATGTGCCGCTCGGTACGGGTATCGACCGAGCTGGTCGCCTCGTCAAGCACCAGAATAGGCGCATTGGAAATGGCCGCGCGCGCAATGTTAAGCAGCTGGCGCTGACCTTGCGACAGGTTGGCGCCATCGCCTTCCAGCACCGTGTCATAACCGTGCTCCAAGCGCATAATGAAGGAGTGCGCACTCGCCAATTTTGCGGCGGCAATCACTTCCTCGTCGGTGGCATCCAAGCGACCGTAGCGGATATTTTCCATCACCGTACCTGTGAACAGGTGGGTATCCTGCAACACCATCGCAATATTTTTTCGCAAAACCTCGCGCTTATACTCTTTCACGTCCAAGCCATCGATGGTGATACTGCCGCTTTGAATATCGTAAAAACGGTTAAGCAGATTGGTGATGGTGGTTTTGCCGGCGCCTGTTGAACCGACAAAAGCAATCTTCTGACCGGGCTTAGCGTAAAGCGAAATGTCTTTAAGCACGATCTTGTCGGGGCGGTAGCCAAAGGTGACGTTTTCCATCACCACGTGACCGGTAATGGGTGTGTCAACCGCCGTTTCGGCATCCTTCTGCTCAGCTTCTTCATCCATTACGGCAAATACGCGTTCCGCACCGGCCAACGCCGCAAAAATGGCAGCCATCTGCATCGAGATCTGGTTAATGGGCATCGAGAACTGGCGGGAATAGCCGGCAAAGACCGTCAGCGCACCGGGGGTGAGTCCTGCTGTGCACATCAGAACGCCACCGACACCAATGGTAATGGCATAGCTGATCTGTGAGGTGTTGCCCATAACAGGCCCCATGATGCCGCCGTAATACTGCGCCTTGAATTGCTTGTCGCGCAGTTCATCGTTGAGCAGTGAAAACTCCTCTACGCAATCCGTCTCGTGATTAAATACCTTGACAACCTTTTGCCCTGTAACCGTTTCCTCAATGTAGCCGTTAACCGCGCCAAGTGCCGCCTGCTGGCCACTGTAATGCTTACTGCTACGGCGTGCGATCGCCGCACCACCCTTGGCAAAAATGGGGATAAATACCACTGTAATGAGGGTAAGTATCCAGTTGGTGGTGATCATAAACACAAAAGTACCGATCAGCGAAATCACGCCCGACACAATACTGGTCAAGGAGTTGTTGAGCATCACATCGATATTATCGATATCATTGGTAAAGCGGCTCATAATTTCGCCGGTGGGATGGCCGTCAAAGTACCGCACAGGCAGCTTTTGCAGCTTTTTGAACAGGTCGTTGCGCAACGCCTCAATGGCGTTTTGCGAGACCGACATCATCAAGCGGCCTTGCGCATAGGTGGTTGCAATACCTACCACATACACCGTTGCAAGCAGTAAAAGTGCTGCCAGCACATAGACCGACACCGCGGCCAGTGTCCCCTGCTCCATAAATTGATGGATAAAGGGAATGTCGGACACCCACCGAATGGCACTGTCAGCCACCTTTTCCACCGCGCTCATTTGAATATTCGCGTTGGGGGCAATGGCCAGTGCAATATGGTTGATGATGGGGGCAAGCATATAGCCGCCAATCAAAGAGGTAACGGTGCTCATCAGCATACACAAAAGCACCAGCACCAAGCGGAACCAATATTTCCCCACATAGGATAACAGGCGGCTAACCGTTTTGCCCACGTCCTTGGGCTTGCCCTTGGCACGCACAGCCGGGCCACGACCGGGAGGCCCCATGCGTTTTTGGTCTTTGGCGGAGGCGACGTATTGCTTTTGCAGTTGTTCTAATGTTCTCGCCATACCGCTCACTCCTTCTTATCCATTTGGGAATAATAAATCTCTTGATAGGTCTCATTCTGCGCCAACAGCTCCTCATGTGTGCCGACACCACTGATGCGGCCCTCATCCATCACCACGATGCGATCTGCATCCTTGACCGAGGAAATACGCTGAGCGATGATGATCTTGGTGGAATCCGCCAGCTCGTTGGCAAAAGCGTTACGTATTTGCGCTTCGGTGGCGGTGTCCACCGCCGAGGTGGAGTCGTCAAGAATCAAGATCTTCGGATGTTTGAGCAAGGCGCGCGCAATGCAAAGTCTTTGCTTTTGACCGCCCGACACGTTAGCGCCACCCTTTTCCAGCATCGTGTCATAACCTTCGGGGAATGTCTGCACAAACTTATCCGCCTGCGCACGTGTGGCCGCCGCCAACATGGCTTCCTCACTCGCTTCGGCATCACCCCAACGCAGGTTTTCACTGATAGTGCCGGAAAACAGCACGTTCTTTTGCAATACCATGCCAACGCCCTCACGCAAATGGTACAGCGAATAGTCCTTAACGTTGACACCATCCACCAGCACCTCACCCTCGTCCACATCATAAAGGCGAGAGATCATCGATACCAGCGTGGTTTTGCCGCAACCCGTTGAGCCGATGATACCCAAAGTTGTGCGCGGCTCGATGGTGAGGTTGATGTTATCCAGCACCTTGTCGGCGCTGTGCTTGTAATAGCGGAAGGATACGTTTTTGAACTCCACGCGCCCCTCCTGCACTTCCAGTTGGGGATGGGCGGCGTTGTCGTCAGTAAGATCGGGTTCCTCGTCCAGCACCTCGCGAATGCGGCGAGCAGACGCCAGCGCACGTGCAGAGGTCATCAAAAGGAAGGTGATCATCATCAGCGACATCAAGATCTGGTTGACGTAGGTCACAAATGCCGACAGGTCACCGATCGGCATACCGCCGTCCAGCACGATACCGTGGCCAAACCATACCACCGCGATGATGGTGGCATACATAAAGAAGGTCATCACAGGCTGCATAAAGATAACGACCTTCATAGCGCCCAAGCCTGCCTCTTTCAAATTGCGGTTAGCGCGGCGAAACTTGGACTCCTCAAAATCCTCACGCACAAAGGACTTGACCACACGCACATTGGTGATGTTTTCCTGTACGGTGGAGTTGAGTCCGTCGATACGCGTCTGCATACGTTGAAAACGCGGAAAGCCCAACAAAACGATCGAGCCGATGACAATAAACATCAGTGGAATGCTCACCGCAAAAACTGTTGCCAACGAGGGCTTGAGCGAGATCGCCATGATCAAGCCGCCGATCAGCATGCCCGGGGAGCGCAATGCCATACGCAACAGCATATTGACGAAGTTTTGCATCTGCGTCACGTCGTTGGTCACGCGCGTGACCAACGAGCCGGTAGAAAAGCGATCAATATTGGCAAAGGAAAACCGCTGGATCTTGCCGTAGATATCTTTGCGGATATCCGCCGCAAAATTGACCGACGCTTTGGCGCCGAAATAGGCACCACCGATGCCTCCGGCCATCATCAAAAGCGCGATGACAATCATCAACACGCAAGTACCGATGCTACCGGAAACCGTCAAGGTGCCGTCGTTACCTTGGTTGATAACGGTAGCCAACAAGCGCGGCATCAGCACCTCACCAATGACCTCCACGATCATACACAAAGGGCCAATGACAAAATACGGCCAGTAGGGCTTGATATATTTCATCCATCTTTTCATTACTCATCTTCCTTTCGACAGCGCAGGGGTGGACCAAAGGTGGGTTCATCGGGGAGCGTTATACGCCCCTCCTGCAGCGCGCGCAAATTCTCTTGCATTTTGGCAAGTCCGTGAAAAAGCTGTGCCAGCTCCTCCTCGGAAAAGCCGCGAAACATCACTTC
>JAZSHG010000223.1:0-7820 GCA_045533135.1 Acutalibacteraceae bacterium | reverse complement strand
ATGGGGTTGGCGGCATAGCCGCGCACATTGCCAAAGCTGTCGGAAACCGCCAAGATCTGTCCTGCAGGGCCGCCGCCGTGGGTTTTTAAGGTCACAGAATCATCGCGCCCTTTAAGCATCACGCCCATCATAGAAGCGGCGGTGAGCAGACGCCCCAAACCGGCAGTCACGACTGCGGAAGGGTGATGGATATCTTCGGCTCTGGCGACAATATCGGTAGCGTCCAAAGCCATAGCCATAACAGCGCCATCGGTTGTCAGACAGCGAATGATTTTTCCCATAGAAATTGCCTCACTTTTGCGTATCGTAGTGGGTGGTCATATTGCGCACAACCCAAAGCGCGCGCTGCGTTGTGTCGCAAGGCGCATGATCGGATAAGTCGTCATAAACAGCAACCACTTCAAAAGAAGCGGCGGCAAGAAGGCGGCGCAAGGTGGCAGGAGAGTAGGCGCGCTCGCGGATAACATCCGTTGCGCGCGTGTAGGTGTCGGGCGCTTCTTCTGCGAAGAAATCCAACACCTGTGTGACGGTGTGGGTGCGCGGTTGGTAATCGTTGCGCCACACACACATAAAATCGTCTTGCTCCAGCACAAAGCTGTTGTTGCCGAGAATATGTTGGTGCTTATAAATCGTGTTGACGTCAAAAATGACCAACCCTTTTGGCTCAACAAACAAGGAAAGGCGGCGAAATACCTCGGCGATATTGGTGGTTGAGAGTAGGTGGTTGAGGCTATCTAAAATACAAACCGCCCCCTCAACAGTGCCGAACAGATCGAGCTCACGCATATCCTGTTCCAAAAACAGCAGGTCATCGCGTCCCATAGTGCGCTCAATCGCGATCGACAGCATATCAGCAGAGCCGTCAACACCGATCATATCAATGCCCTTGTCCGCTAAAATGCGCGTAAGCGTGCCTGTGCCGCAGGCCAAGTCCAAAAGGCTGGCAGGACGTTTGCGATGCCGCTCAAAGAGCGTGAGCAAGCGCTCGGCACGGCGAATATATTCGACGTCTTCGGTGAGTCGGTCATAAAAATCCGCAAAGACCGTATATCCGCTCATTTGGCATCTCCGTTTTCTTCTTCCATCCGCGCAAATACCATGGCATAGGACGCGCAACCGTATTCCAGTGAGCGCTTAACGCGGCTGATGGTGGCGGTAGAAGCGCCTGTCGCATTGACGATGTCATTATAGACGGCCTTTTCGCTGAGCATTTTGGCGACGACTACGCGCTGGCTTAAGGATTGCAACTCACGCACAGTGCACATATCTTCAAAGAAACGCGCACACTCCTCGGGCGTTTTCAGTTGTAAAATTGCACGGTATAAAAAATCGGTGTTGGGGGTATGAAGTTTGAGATTCATAGTCCGTCTCCTTTGCCGTAACATTCTATAAACAGTTTAACACAGTGAAGTGAAAAAGTAAAGACAAATCAATCGGAATTTTTGTCCCTGTGTTCTTCTGCGTATGCGCGCGGTGAAACACCGAAATAGCGTTTGAACATACGTGAAAAATTAAATAGATCGGTGTAACCTACCGAAATAGCCGCCGTTGTAGGACGTTCCCCTTGCTCAGTGAGCAGTTTTGCGGCTGTTTCCATGCGCAGCTGCAATAAATACTGTTGTGGTGAAACGCCCAGCGTGCGCTTGAAAAGGCTTGAAAAATAGGTGCGTTCCAAATTGAGCCTCTTGGCGAGCTCTGAGACTGTCAGTGCATTCATATATTCTGCGTGTATGCAGTGCAATGCTTTTTCGATGGGATCGGTGCTTTTTTGCCTTTTTTCCATCAGAACACTCATCAGATCCCACAAACATGAGCAAAGAAACGCACTGCGTCCATTTTCCAGGTGACGGCACAGCTTCATGCGCTCAAAAATATTTTGCGCTTCGGGGCAATAGATGGTCGGTTCCAGCTTGAGCGGCAGGATCTCATCCGCCGTAAAGCCGATCCAGATGTAATTCCACGGATCTTTTTCATCGGCGCAGTAGGAAATTTCTGTGTGCGGCGGTATCACGAAAAGCTCACCTGCATGCAAGTGGTAGGTTTGACCATTTATGCGAAAGGATCCCATACCCGATATCACAAAATGTATCAGCCAGTAAGTGCGCAAGCCCGGACCGTAACTATGCAAGGGGGCGCATTGCTCATATCCGAACTGAACGGGGTTTAGTGCGCGGAAATGGTTGTTGACAACAATTTCGAAATGCAACATGATCCTTCACGTTCCTTTGTTTAACTAACATTATAACAAGTATATCATATTTGCTATCATTGTCAACAGGCGAAAATAATGATAAAAAACAAACATAATGCTATTGTCAGCGTGATGCGGTGCTGTTAGAATAAAAGTGACAAATCTTTATGGGGGCGGTTGTGTGAAAATTACCTTTATGGGGGCGGGCAGTACTATCTTTGCTCGTAATGTTATTGGCGACTGTATGTGTAGCGAAACGTTACGTGACAGCGTTTTTGCACTTTATGATATCGACGGTGAACGTTTGGAGGAAAGCCGCACTATTTTGGAGGCTATGCGCACCACAATGGGCGGTTATGGCAAGATTGAGTGCTATCTAGGCGTTGAAAATCGCAAAGAGGCTCTGCGCGGTGCCCGATTTGTCGTCAATGCCATTCAAGTAGGGCTCTACGATCCTTGCACCATCATCGACTTTGAGGTGCCGAAAAAGTATGGCTTACGCCAGACAATAGCAGATACGCTGGGTATCGGCGGCATTATGCGCGGGTTGCGCACCATTCCTGTGATGGCGGATTTTGCGCGCGATATGGAAGAGGTCTGTCCCGATGCACTGTTCTTAAACTATACCAACCCAATGGCGATGCTTTCTGGCTTTATGCAGCGCTACACCGGCATCCAAACGGTCGGTCTTTGCCACAGCGTGCAGGTTTGCGTGGAAACATTGCTCAAAAACGTGGGAATGCAAGACAAGTTGGACGGTCATCGTTCACTGATTGCGGGTATCAACCACATGGCGTGGCTGTTGGAGCTGAAGGATAAAAACGGTGTTGATCTGTATCCGGAAATTCGCTCGCGTGTGGATGACTATATCGAGAATCCCGACAATTTTGATAAGGTGCGCATGGAATATATCCGCAACTTCGGTTATTACTGCACCGAGTCAAGCGAACATAATGCCGAGTACAACATGTTCTACATCAAGAGCAAATACCCTGAGTTGATCAAGCGGTACAACATTCCGCTTGACGAATATCCGCGTCGCTGTGTTGCGCAGATCGAGGGATGGAAAAAAGAATATGCCCAGCTCCTTGAAAATGGTGTCAAAGAGCACACGCGTAGCCTGGAATATGCTTCTCACATTATGGAAGCTGTGGTGGAGAATAAACCTTACCAGATCGGCGGCAACGTGCTCAATAAAAATCATCTCATCACCAACCTGCCGGCAGAGGCTTGCGTGGAGGTGCCTTGCCTGATCAATGGCAACGGTGTCAACCCCTGCTATGTTGGTGCGCTGCCTGTGCAGTGCGCGGCGATGAACATGACCAATATCAACGTGCAGTTGTTGACCATTGAAGCGGCCGTCACGCGCAAAAAGGAGCATATCTATCAAGCGGCAATGCTTGACCCTCATACCGCCAGCGAACTGGATATCGACACCATCAAAAAAATGGTCGACGAGCTTACCGAAGCCCACGGCGATTATCTGCCGACCTATCACTAAACAAGAAAAGAGCGTGCCGTTGGCACGCTCTTTTTGTTCGTATTTTATTCGATGACAACCTTATGGAAAACCTTTTTACCTTTTTTGATGATGTGTTCTTCGGCTGCAAGGGTGGTTTGGGCGAGAGCTAATTTATTATCAGTCACCTTTTCGCCGTTGATTGCTACGCCGCCTTGGTCGACCAGTCGACGCGCTTCGCCTTTGGAGGCGGCAAGGCCGCACTTGACCATCAGATCCAAAAGGCCGATGTTACCGTCGTTAAAGTCGGCGGCTGACAAAACGGTGGTGGGCATATTTTCACTGGAAGCACCGCCACCAAACAACGCGCGCGAGGCTTCCTGGGCTTTGTTGGCTTCTTCTTCGCCGTGTACCAGCTTGGTCAGCTCGTAAGCCAAGATCTCTTTGGCGGTGTTGAGCTGGCTGCCTTCCCAAGCATCCATCTTGTTGATCTCTTCCAGCGGCAGGAAGGTGAGCATACGGATGCACTTGAGCACGTCTCCGTCGCCCACATTGCGCCAATACTGGTAGAAGTCAAAAGGACTGGTCTTGTTGGGGTCAAGCCACACAGCGCCCGATGCGGTTTTGCCCATCTTTTTGCCTTCAGAGTTCATCAGCAAGGTGATGGTCATGGCATAGGCATCTTTGCCGAGCTTCTTACGGATCAGCTCAGTGCCGCCAAGCATATTCGACCACTGATCATCGCCGCCAAACTGCATATTACAGCCATAATGCTGGAACAGATGATAGAAGTCATAACTCTGCATGATCATGTAGTTGAATTCAAGGAAAGACAGGCCCTTTTCCATACGTTGCTTATAGCATTCGGCGCGGAGCATATTGTTGACCGAGAAGCAAGCGCCCACCTCACGCAACAGCTCTACATAGTTAAGCTTTAAGAGCCAGTCGGCATTGTTGACCATAATAGCTTTGCCTTCGCCAAAGTCGATAAAGCGCTCCATCTGCTTTTTGGAGCAAGCGCAGTTGTGCTCAATGATTTCGGGTGTCATCATCGAGCGCATATCGGTACGGCCGGAGGGATCACCGACATAGCCGGTTCCGCCACCGATAAGCACAACAGGGCGGTTGCCTGCCATTTGCAGGCGCTTCATCAGGCACAGGGCCATAAAATGACCGACATGCAAGCTGTCGGCAGTGGGGTCAAAGCCGATATAAAAGGTCGCTTTACCGTTGTTGATCAGTTCCTTGATCTCGTCTTCGTCGGTGACCTGTGCGATCAAGCCGCGGGCCACCAGTTCGTCATAAATGTGCATACAAAAGCCTCCCATTTTTGGTATACGCAGGAAAATAACACGCCCCCTGCGTCAAAAGACACAGAGGGCGACAAAGTCGCGGTACCACCTCAGTTTGCCGCTTTCTCACAAAAACGGCCTCACGGTGTTTAAAAACACCAGCGCGTTAACGGGCGCACACGACCGCTCCTACTTACGCGCCGGGCGTTTCAAAGCGGCAACTCCGAGAGGTAACTTCGTCCGCAGAAAGGACTGCCTTGCAGCAAACGGCAGCTCTCTGAACCGTTTCAAACGGATTACTTCTTCTCATCACAGTTGTTGAGGATATTAAACCATACCTGTCGCAAAAAGTCAAGACGATTTCTTTTTTGCAAAGATCAAAAACTTGCTGGACACATAATTGAGTACCACCACGATGACCTGCATCAAGAGCTTTGCAAGGAAATCACCGCGCAAATCGAATCCGAAGAGTGTCATGGAGAAGCTGTGTGCACCTGCAATATCTACCAACAACCACAATCCGGCCTCTTCGATCAGTAGTGAAAACAAACGGGCGGATACAAAAGAGGCTACCTCGCGCCAAATCAAAGGGGAGGCCCAGCTTTTGGAGGAGAACACCCACAGCTTGTTGGTGACAAAAGCAAAGGTGACCGCAAAGCACCAGCTGATAATGTTGCTCACCAAATACAAGTCATCGCCGAGAATAGCGCCGGCGGCTTCGTAAGTTGTCAAGCTGACCACCGTTGTAAGCGCGCCGAACAGCAGATAAAGTAGTTGCTCTTTGTATTTTAACATCAGTTTTCGCATAACAAGGCTCCTTAAAACGTCCTGGGTATTTCTAACTCTATCACAAAATCACCTTTGTGTCAATCTGTCTGTAATGTGATACCTGAGTAATAATAGCGCAAGATCTCATCATAACGCATGCCTTGCCGGGCAAGATAGCCGGCACCATACTGACTCATGCCTACACCGTGGCCAAAACCTTGTACTGTAAAAGTGAAAGCACCGTCTTTGTAAGTTATATCAAAGGCGGCGGAACGCAATCCCAGTAGCTTTCGCAGTTCTCTGCCCGTGAATTTGACCTGCCCGATGGTTTGCGCCTTGACAGTGCCGGCCTGCGTACGTTCTGTTTCTCCCAGCCAATCTGCCGCGTCGCCGCTTAATTGTATGTGCGGCACATCGACGAGTGCCGCGGCTAACTCTGCGGTAGTGAAAGTGCAGACGGAGGTGAAGTCTTCTGATAGCGCATCGCCTGTGCTCGGCACCGATTGCAGATAGGGGAGGTCTGTGTTCCAAACGTTTTCGGCACTTTCGGTTTGCCCGCAGGATATGGCGTGATAGGCCGCCATGATCAGCGCGCCGTCGTGGTGCATTGTAGTGCCGAAAACGGCGTCAACAGCGCGGTTTAATGTTCTGAAATGCTCATCGAAACGGTCACCCCACCGTTCACGCCATGCTTTTTCGTTATAGTTTTCGGGGAAATCCGATGGCACATCGGCAAAATCCGCTCCGTGCAAATCGGCAGTAGGGGAAAGACGCTCTTGTTCTCGCTGATAGCAGTAGTAGGTATAACTGGCGATTGCCTGCGCCTTTAAGGCTTCCTCGCCGTAACTGATGGGCATTTCTGCCGCCACGGTATAGAGGATAAATGTCCGTTCGTCCATAGAAACTGTGCGATTCTCTTCCTCACACCAAATACGAAATTCTTTTTTGGTTACCTCACCATTATCTGTGCTTGGTTTTGACACAGGGGAAGAAGGCGTGGGAGGGACGATCTCACCTAATGCAGGCAGTGGTAAGAGGAGCAACAAAACAACAAAGACAATGTGTGTGATCACTTTCCTTTTCATAGTATAAACTCCTTTCGTTTTTGGCATACAGGGGTTCAAAAATCTTCTTATTGACTTTGCAGTGCAAAGATTGTATAATAAATCATTATCCTTTTTAAGCGAGGTGCTTTATATGTCTATCATAAACGAGCCGGAGCTTGACCGCTCCTTGGACATACTATGCGAGGAGTTTCGCAATCATACCGCTTTGGATCCCCAAAAAGCCTCACGTTATCCTGTCAAGCGTGGTTTGCGTAATGAGGATGGCTCGGGCGTTATGGCCGGACTTACCAATATCTGCAACGTGCACGGCTATGTGCTCAATGAGGGAGAAATTCACCCCCATCCGGGCCATTTGACCTATCGTGGTGTAAATGTGGAAGAAATCGTGGAAGGCGTTGTAAAAGACGGCCGCTTCGGCTACGAAGAGACCGCTTGGCTGTTGCTGTTCGGTCACTTGCCCAACAAGGAACAACTCGATACCTTTTGTAACATTTTGGATTCCTGCCGTGATCTGCCCGAATATTTTGCGGAAGACATGATCATGAAGGCTCCCTCTCCCAACATTATGAACAAAATGCAGCGTGCGGTGCTGGCGTTGTATTCTTATGACGACAATCCTGATGATCTGTCGCCGAAGAATCTGCTTCGTCAGTCGATTGCATTGCTCAGCATGTTGCCCACCATCACGTCCTATGCCTACCAGGTCAAGCGCAGACATTATGACAAGGCGAGTATGTTCTTCCATCCGTATGTGCCCGGACAGTCCACAGCAGAGACCATTTTGCACACACTGCGTGCCGACTGTTCGTACACCCCTGAGGAAGCGCACGTGCTCGACCTGTGCTTGATGTTGCACGCTGAACATGGTGGCGGTAACAACTCCACCTTTGCTTCGCGTGTGTTGTCCTCTTCGGGTACCGATACCTATTCTGCCATTGCGGCGGCTATCGGTTCGCTCAAAGGTCCTCGCCACGGTGGCGCTAACATCAAGGTTATCGAGATGCTTTCCCACATCAAGGAAAACGTCAAGGATTATAACGATG
>JAZSHG010000090.1:0-3743 GCA_045533135.1 Acutalibacteraceae bacterium | reverse complement strand
GCAAAGGACAACCTTTGAGAAAGACGGTGGTGCGAATGCCCGGCCCATCCTGTATGCTGAATCGCTGAATGTTAAAAACGGTGGCGGTCATAAAATGGATCCTTTCCGCGTGGTGTGGTTATTTCGTGAGAGTTTCAATCTGCTTTGGAGAATAAACGGTGTCATCCTTCCTTCTCGTGGCGAAGTAAAGCAGGGTGCCAAGGGCCAAATCAAGCGCCAACGGGATAAGCCATGCGATCGACGGTGCTGCGTAGAATTGTGTAAACCAAAAGAACAAATCGATGCCCAGAAAGACGAATCCGACGGTTCGCCAACGTTCGTGGCGCAAAGCAGCCAAAATAGCGGAGGCCGCCAAGGCCAACCACGGGATGGCATACAAAAGCAGGAAAAGAAAAGGCAGCCAGAAATCGCTCCAAGACGGGGAGGCGAACACGCCCACGAAAAACACGAAGAATGAAGAAGAGAAAAAAGGCGTATACACTATGCAGGAGATGCTCCATTCCATTTCGAGGAAGAACGCGGCTTCCAAAAACAGTCCTAAAGCACAGCAACCCAGCAAAATGAGCAAGCATTTGTTTTGTAACAGCTTTTTCATAAGAGCACTCCTTTCGCAGAAAGTATCTGTCACTTTCAGTATAGCACAAACCGCTCCGTTTGCAAGAAAAATCACGCATATTCCCAAGGGTGACGGATAAACTATGCCAAAAGGAGAGATGACAATGGACTTTGCAATGTTGCTCAAAGCCTTTGCGGTGGGCGGCGGTATCTGTGTGGTGGGACAACTGCTCATTGATCTGACGGCGATGACAGCGGCGCGTATTTTGGTGCTGTTTGTGACTGCCGGCGTGGCACTGACGGCGCTGGGCGTTTATGAGCCACTGGTGGAATTTGCAGGTGGCGGTGCCGCCGTGCCGCTGACAGGTTTTGGCTACACACTGGCAAAAGGGGCCGAAACGGCGGTGGCGGAAAAGGGACTTTTGGGTGCCCTTTCGGGCGGTGTCACAGGCGCCGCCGCAGGCATTGCCGCGGCCATACTGTTCGGATGGCTGTGCTCATTGGTCAGCCGCTCAGGCGACAAATCCTAAGAAGGGGTGGAAAATATGCTTGGTTCCACGCGCAAAATCGTGCTTGTCGGCACAGGAATGGTGGGTACGAGCTATGCCTACGCACTGCTCAACCAAAACGCCTGTGACGAGCTGGTGCTTTTGGATATCGATCGCCGCCGTGCCGCCGGCGAAGCAATGGATCTAAGCCATGGGCTGGCATTTTCAAGCGGCAATATGAAGATATATGCAGGCAGCTACGGTGACTGTGCCGATGCCGATATTGTAGCTATTTGTGCAGGTGTGGCGCAGAAAAAAGGGGAAACGCGGCTAAACCTTTTGCAGCGCAACGCGGATGTGTTTCGCACCATTGTTGAGCCGGTGATGGCGTCGGGGTTTGGTGGGCTTTTTTTGGTGGCGACCAACCCGGTGGATATTATGACGCGTGTCACCTGTGACCTGTCGGGGTGCGATCACTGCCGCGTGATCGGTACAGGTACCACCCTGGACACCGCGCGTCTGCGCTATCTGACAGGCAAATATTTTCGTGTCGATCCGCGCAATATTCACGCCTATGTCATGGGTGAACACGGCGACAGCGAATTTGTGCCGTGGTCACAGGCGATGCTGTCCACCATGCCGATCGAGGAGCTGATCACACGTGCCGGGGGGCAGTTTGAGCGGCAGGCGCTCGACCGCATCCAAGAAGAAGTGCGCACCGCCGCGCAAAAAATCATCGCCGCCAAAAAAGCAACTTACTATGGCATCGGGATGGCCATGGTGCGCATCACCCGTGCCATTTTGGGAGATGAGCATTGTGTGCTGACCGTATCGGCGCGGCTAAATGGCGAGTACGGTCAGCACGGTGTGTTTGCAGGTGTGCCGGCTATCGTGGGACGTGGCGGCATTGAGCGTGTGTTGCCGTTGCCGCTGTCTGATGCCGAGCAAGAAAAGATGGCCGCCTCCTGCCGTATCCTCAACGATAGCTACAAAGGTCTGCAGCTTTAAAATCGGTCGACAAATTTCGCAGAAATATTTACTTTTACCTTTGGGTGTGCTATAATGCGCCCGAAGGATGTGATTTTGATGGTTTCGGAAAAAACCGATCAGCAAAGATCCAAGAGGTTCAAAGCATACGCATGGCTTGTACTGCTCAGCTTCGGATTGATGTATTTGTTTTTCTATAACGGCAGGCAAAACATCAATTTGGTGATGGCCGAGATGGAAAAGGTATTTGGAACCACGAGTGTCAGTATCGTTTCATTTTCGTTGTTTTGGTGCTATGCCTTTGGCCAGCTCATCAATGGCCGCCTCGGCGCCTTTTTTGGCTACAAACGATTTATGATCGTCGGTGTTGTGGCAAGCGCTGTTATCAATGTGATCATCTCATTCCAAACCAACATCACCGTCATTGCGATATTGTGGGGACTCAACGGCTTTTTCCAATCGATGGTCTGGTCAAACGGGCTGGGCGTTATCAATAAGTGGTGGCCAAGTAAAAAACGTGGTTTTGCCACAGGCTTTGCCACCTTCTTTTCGGGCATGGCACAGGTCATCACCTATCTCTCGGTATATATCAGTTTGCAACTCAATCCCGAATGGGGATGGCGTGCCGCTTTCCGTTTCCCGATCATTCCTATGGTGTTGTCGTTAGTAAGCTTTATTATCTTCTTTAAAAATGCTCCCGAGGAAGCGGGTTTTGCACCACTTCAAGAGGATAACAACACAAGCGCTGCTCTTGAAAGCACGATCAAACAAAACGGCTATTTCTATCCGTATAAGGTGTTGCTTTCAGAACCGAAGGTGATCGTTTTCTGCCTTATTTCCGCCATTGCGGGTGTCGGCAGATACGGTCTACTCACTTGGATACCGAGTTATTTTGCTGACCAATACAAGCTGCCCATCACAGATGTCATCTTCAGTTCCATCCTGCTTCCCTTTGGGCAGGCGTGCGCGATGTTTATATTCCCCATCATCACCGACAAATTACTCAAAGGCAAGCGCGAGCCGATGCTCGTGATTGCGGCGTTGGTCACTTTCTGCGGTATGCTAGCATTTCCTTTTATCAAGAATCAGACGTTGGCCTCGATCATGCTTTTTGTGCTCGGTGTTTTTGCGATGGTGACGGGTGTTATTTGGACGATTGCAGGCGATATCGGCGGCAAGGCATTATCCTCTACTGTGGTGGGTATCTTTGACTGGGCGGTATATATGGGCGCGGCAGTACAAGCGGTGCTGTTCAGTTTCCTCAAGGAAAAATTCGGTTGGGCGGCGATCTTCGTGGTCATCGGCGTCTTGTATGTCACTATGCTGGCGCTTACCTTCGTAGCACGCAAGATGAAAACGCGACATGTTTGAACATAAAAAAAGTGGTGTGGAGTTCCACACCGCTTTTTCTTTTTGCTCAGATGTTTTTGCCGTCGCCTTGGGTAAAGGCGGCTTTGGTGTAGCCTTCGTTGGCTTCAAATTCTTCACGCCACAAGCGATATTGCTCGGCATAGACTTCATCGCTGATGGTAGGTGTACCCTTGGAAAAGGTGGGCAACAGCTGATCGCCACCCACCTCGGGAGAGGTGCAAGCGGTGTCGTTGCGGTATTGCTCACGCTCTGCTTTGTCGCGTAGGTTGGGGATCTCCATTGGGATATTGCCCGCCAAAATGGAGCGGAAGGCGAACATACCGGGCAGGAACATATCCATCG
>JAZSHG010000231.1:0-3391 GCA_045533135.1 Acutalibacteraceae bacterium | reverse complement strand
GACACCACTCGAAAAGCGATGTCAGTATGTTGCTTAAAATTTAATTTTAACTACCATGGGGTTCTTTTTGCACTGTCCGCACAAATTGGAGCAGTTCAAATTCCTAAGCCTGTTTTTTTATTATCCGGGTTATTCCACTGTAGTTTCCACGAAGCTATATTGTTCGGTGTAGTTTCCTTTGTTATACCCATTCCAGATACAGGGCTCATCGAAGAATGAGCCGGGGCCCACCCAATAGGACTCGCCATCACCGTTATGGTGGGGGCCGAGCAGGTTGCGCAGGTTGTTTACCAGTGTCAGTTCAACCTCATTATCCCCCCTTTGAAGATAAGCAGACAGATCAGCCGTGTAAGGGCGCCACAACCGATCAAAGACGGGCTTGCCATTGACCGTCACGTGTACAGCGTTGACACCCTTTTTCTCCAATGCGATCTGATAATCGGTGTCGGTAAGGTCAAATTTTCGGCT
Organism: Acutalibacteraceae bacterium; assembly: GCA_045533135.1. Taxonomy (GTDB): domain Bacteria; phylum Bacillota; class Clostridia; order Oscillospirales; family Acutalibacteraceae; genus HGM12789. The sequence continues at coordinate 2,923 of JAZSHG010000231.1, read as the reverse complement.
GACGGTCAGCTCACCGGCGAAGAAGGGATAGCCTTGCCGCTCTATATTTTTAAGCGTGATCATTTCGGGCGGCGCAGTAATCACAAAATCGCCGTCGAAAAATGCGGCATCGCGTTCGTGCGGTGTGAATACGCCGTCACATCTGACACCGAAATCGCCCACCAAATACATAGCCTCAATCTCCATATCGTAGGTGAGCTTATTCATTTCCGACTCGAAAATCTTGGCTTTGCGCAAATTCTCATACACCTGCGGCGACTGATCAAATCGCACGCGCAGTGTGATCTCGTTTTCGCCCAGGGTTACATAATCGGTGATATCCAACTTGCGAAAAGCGGTGTCACGGAATGCGCCGCAGTCAGTTTTGTCAATCTCCTTGCCGTTGACTGTGATGGTGAAAATATCAGGCGTCTCGCATGCCAAGTACAGCGGACGGGGGAGATATTCCAGCTTACAGTTGAAGCGGCAACAAATATCCACCGCACGTTCCAAAGTATAGGCACGGTTGGCAACATTGAGCACATAGCTGTTCTCCTGTTGAAGCTCACCGTCGAACCAATAGGTGCATTTATCCAGCGTCAGCGCATTTTCTGTGGCATGTTTCACTGACCAAGCGCCGTCCAAAGGTAAGCTCTTGACGGCTACCGGTGCAATGATGTCGGCGCAAGGCGTGCCATCGTCGATAACCACCAAACTGCCGTAGACAGGGAAGATGTAGGTGCCGTCAAACGCCTGCTTTTCTCCGGTGGCAATATCCAACGCATAGCCGCCGCAACGAATGACCGCCGCTTGCTCCTCGTTGGTGGAGTTAACGAAATAGTGCATAGTAAAATTGTCAAAACGGCGACAAGTGTAGGTGATATGGGGGTTATCAATGATGGGGTTGGCTTCCAATTCATCAGCGGTGACGATAATACCGCCGTTTTGAGCAAATTCTTTGAGCAATCGCTCGGTGTTTTCGAGGAAGCATTTATGCGGCGGCACGACCACGCGCGTATAGCTCATCTTGCCGATGATTAAGCGGTTGCCCTCCACACGGCCGTGGCGCTCCATCAATATCTCATCACCGAGATGGAAGGGGATATGCTTGGATTCTAAGGTTTGGATAGCATCCAAAAGATGCTGGTTATATGTTTCGATCTCCGCGTTATTGTCGCCGTCAAAGGTGGCCCAGGCAGAGGTCATATTGTGCATCAAAAGCGTGTCAAATTCGATTTTGCCCTCGGTGAGCAACATACCGACACGCGACATAGCGTCATTAAACACCTTGTAATCCGACCACCAAGGTTGCTGTACATACATCGCAGGCGGATAGTCACGCTTGCGGATGCCGCGCAGGGAATAGCCCTCCAGGTGTTGACACAACAGGTTGATACCGCGCACCATCATCCACTCATAGTTGCGTTTGAGCTCATCGTGGCTGACATTATGGCCACAGAGTGCAAAGGTTTCCGACAGCACCTGTTTTTTGCCCATTTGTGCGGCGGCACTGCCCACCTGCAAAGGTGTCAGGCAGGGGAAAATGGGGCGCCCCAGCCAGTCCATGCCGGGAATATCGAAATATTCGTAATGGGGCATACAGGCACCGTTGGTGATAAGCTGTGCAGAGAGGCTTTCTTCTAACACCAAATGCCCTGTAAACTGCACGTTGTGTGCCTGGCAGAAGTCATGTATCTGCTTCAAAAAGTTTTTAGAGAATAGCTCGGTGATCAGTTTCCAAAACTTCACGCGCACGGCTTCATAGTCGCCCACCGGATGGAACAGACAGGGGAGCACTGCTTCGAGTGACTCGCCATAGGCCTTTTTGTATTGTGTGGGCAACGTAAGACTCCAGGGAATACCATTACGCGAAATTTGTGGCTCATCGGTAAAAAATCCGGCGAAAGAATCACCAAAACGTGTGCAGTAGGGCTGATAGATCTCGCGGATGAAGTCGGCGGTCACCTCAGCAGACAGCGTGTCCACATAGAAGGGGTTGACTTCATAATAGAAGCAGTAGGTGTCATCGGCAAAGATGATGCGATTTTCAGGGATTTTCGAGCGATCGGCATCGGCAGCTTGCACGCGCAGATATTTCTGCCAAAAAGCTTCGCCCTTAGCCGTCACCTCGCCGCCGCCGAAACCCGACGGCCAGCCGTTTTCGTCATACGCCCACGCATACATACCGCGCTTTTGGCACTCGTCAACGCAAGCGGCGATGTTCTCAAACCATTCCTCACCCATATATTCCGTCTGCAAGCCGCCACGTGCATGCATAAAATAGCCGCCGATGCCGACGTCGTCCATCAACGCCGTCTGACGCAGAGACTCATCGACCGACAGTTTTTCGTTCCACGACCAAAAGGGAACCGGGCGATATTTTTTTGGCACGTTTTTGAAATCCATAGTTTTCTCCTGTCCTTAACGCATTTTTTTGCTTTCCAAAACCTGCCACACCGCTTGATTGACGGCGGCCAGCAAAGTTTCGTCGGCGGCCCCGTTTTCATCCCACGGCACAAAGGTGCAGTTGCGCACATCCTTGTCGGTCAGCACACCGCACCAAGTAAGCGCGGCGGCATAACGCCCGTAGGTGAGCGACAGATGGAAACCGTCGCGCGTGAGCGGCACGTCTGCAAAAGCTAAGACGTCTTGCCGCAGATATTGGATCACTTCACCGACGGGGATGATGTCTGCGCCGATATCGTCCGCCGCCTGCTTATAGGCGGCGGTCAGTGCGGCATACATTTCCGCTTGGGTGTTATGATAGCGCGGAAATGCCCAATGTGTAGAGTCGCTTGCATACGCCCACGTTTGTTGCAGATATGTCTTGGCTTGCGGACACGCCGCTTTTATCACGTCAGAAAGGTTGCGCAAAAAGGGCTGGTACGTGTCATACAGGCCGCTATCGTGGCTGGCCTGTTGCAGGGTGATGACATCCCAATCG
>JAZSHG010000101.1:0-3691 GCA_045533135.1 Acutalibacteraceae bacterium | reverse complement strand
ACATTTTCATAGCAAACGCAAAATATGAAAATGTCGTTGATAGTTTGTGCAAAAGTGGCTGTTATATGTGTCTGCAGGTGAATTAAACGAAGAAAATAAAGAAATTTTCAGTTTTTTTATTTTACCCCTTGCAATTTGTCGGTGATTGTGTTACCATTACTTGTACATGAGTTTAGATTATCTTTGGAGGTTTTTATACAATGGGAGTTCTCGATATTGTCATGGGCATTATTTTGATCATCTTCTCGATCGTGATTATTGCGGTCGTGTTGTTGCAAGAGGGCCGTCAGGCCAACCTTGGCGCCATCTCCGGTGCTGCCGATTCCTTTTTGGATAAGGGCAAGGCGCGCACGTTGGATGCTATCTTGGCGAAGTGGACCAAGATCATTGCCGGTGTTTTCTTCGTGTTGGTGTTGGTAGCTATGCTGATTTCCAACATTGATGTCAATGTTACGAAGTGATTTTTGGTAACGAACGTTGTGCCGCCGCTTATTTTCAAGCGGCGGCATTTGTTGTTTGAAGGGAGGAGTGGTGCTGTTGAAAACGAATATTCAACCGTCTGTTGTACGCCTTGTGTTGTCTGCACTGTTTTTGGCACTCGGGTTGGTACTCCCATTTTTTACCGGGCAGATCCCACAGATTGGCAACATGCTTTTGCCAATGCACTTGCCCGTGTTGCTCTGTGGTTTCATCTGTGGCTGGCCGTATGGCTTAACGGTGGGGGCAATATTACCGATCATGCGCTCATTGCTGTTCATGGTGCCGACTTTTTATCCGAAAGCATTGGCTATGGCGCTTGAACTGGCGGCCTATGGCTTTTTGGCAGGCTTTGTTTTTGGTTGTGCGCGTTGGAAATGTATTCGCTCGCTGTATCGCGCGCTGGTTGTGGCTATGCTCGGCGGTCGCCTAATTTGGGGACTGGCTATGCTTTGTTTGTTAGGCCTTGAAGGCAAACTGTTTACACTTGGTGTATTTTGGATGGAAGCATTTGCTAACGCATTTCCCGGCATAGTTTTACAATTGATATTGATACCTTCAGTGATGCTGCTGTTCCATAAGACACATTTGATGCCGTTTCGAAAAAAGCCGAGCCCTCAAGACGAGGTGTCGCCATGACGATGCTTGAGGCGATGAACCTGGTTGGGAAGGCGGTCGAACAATTACGGTTGCAACAAGATCGTGTGTTGATTGCTATTGATGGGCGCTGTGCCGCAGGAAAAACAACTTTTGCGGCGGCTTTGAGTGAAAAGTTATCTTGCCCTGTTTTTCACCTTGACGACTTCTTTTTGCGACCGGAGCAGCAAATGACCGAACGGCGGTGTAAACCCGGTGGAAATGTGGATCACGAGCGGTTTTTGGATGAGGTACTGTTGCCTTTGTATAACGGTTCTGCCATTTCCTACCGTCCCTATGATTGCCACAGCCGCAGCTTGAAGCCTACAGTTTCTGTCCCTGCTTGCAAGGTGGCTGTCATTGAGGGGACATACGCGTGTTGCCCTTCTTTGTATGACTATTATGATCTGCGGTTGTTTTTGGATGTGGAGCCATCGGTGCAAAAAGAGCGTTTGTTGGCACGTGCGTCGCAAAAATGGGCGGATTTTCAAAACAAGTGGATTCCGCTGGAAGAACAGTATCACCAAGCTTTTTCCGTAAAAGAGCGATGTGATTTTTGCTTCACCTTGTAAAAAAGCCTCTGCCGATGTGCGGCAGAGGCTTTTGATCAGTATTCGATATAGGGGCGAAGGTCATCCAATGTGAATCCCAAAGCATCGCAGAGGATGAGAACACGGTCGAAAGGCGCATGCTCCATAGGACTGTTCAACAACTGATGGATTTCCTCGTGCGACATGCCGATTTCATCGGCAAAGGATTCAACGGAAGGGTAGAGCTCTAAAATTTCTTTTGTCAAAAACTGTTCACCGGACATTTCGCGTTTCATATAACGAGTCTCCTTTGTGCGTTCATATACTTACGATACATACGTCTACACTACATTATATCCGATGTATCAGCAAAAAACAATACCAAAGCGACAGAAATTTACAAACTTTAACACAGATATTTAAAAATAGAAACGCTTGTCGTTTTCGACAATGTGTGCTATACTCAAATGGAAAGGAAGTGGTGACCATGGGACATCCGTTTTTTGCAGTGTTGTCTCGTATGAAATATATCAGACGTTGGGCATTGATGCGCAACAATCAACCTGAAAATATTTGCGAGCATTCGTTTGATGTGGCCGTATTGGCGCATGGTTTAGCGGAGCTGTCCAATGCACGGTTTGGCACGACCTACGATGTGGGTATGTGTGCTTTGCTTTCGCTTTATCACGATGCCACCGAAATTTTCACGGGCGATCTGCCAACGCCTGTGAAATACAAATCAGACGACATTCAAACAGCGTATCAGCATTTGGAGGAGGCGGCCTCGCACCGCCTTTTGGATATGTTACCCGAAGGCCTCGAGGAAGCATATGTGCCGCTTTTGCTCCCCGATAAGGAAATGCCGGAATATCTGTTGATGAAGGCGGCGGATAAGCTTTCTGCACTGATCAAGTGCGAGGAGGAGCTTAAACAAGGGAACCGCGAGTTTTCTGCCGCGCGCGACACATTGGAGCAGGCGCTTTCGGATATGCGGTTGCCGGTTGTGGATTTATTCCTGCGCGAATTCTTGCCGGATTATCGCTTGACTTTGGATGAACTACCGAAATGAGGAAAGATTATGAGTGCTAAACGTGTTTTTAGAAGCAAAAAGCGCCGTGCAAGGCGTCGCCGTATGCTGTGGGTGATCTCTGCCGTGTTTTGCGTTGTGGTGGGTACAGCGCTTATTGCCTATGCACTTACCATGCTGACGGATGTGCCTGAAACGGAATCAAATCCCGGTGACAAGTCTACGTCGCAAACGGACGCGGCTGTCAACGCGACCAAAGCAACAAATACGAGCACAGTAACAAATATGAGCACCGCGACTTCAGCTACCACGCGTTTTGAGGCAACCACACGCTTTGAGGCGACGACTACAACAACCACCAAAAAGACGACAAAAACAACGAAAAAGACTTCGACTGCATCGACCTTTGCTGATCCGAGCGGACATTTTGTGCAAGATCGAAGCAAAACACCGTGGAATTTGGTGCTTGCCAATCCCTGGAACCCGTTGCCGGAGGAATATGATGATAATCTGCAAACCAAGGGTGGCTTACGCGGCAACAGTAACGAAGAAATTGATGTGCGCGCGTATGATGCACTTAAGCAAATGCTGGCAGACGGCTCAAAATATAACCTGCGACTGGCGTCGGGGTATCGCACGGTCGAAAAACAGCGTGCGCTGTTTGAAGGTCGTGTGAAAGAATGGATGGAAAAAGACTATTCCCGTGCAGAAGCAGAAAAAGAAGTGCTCAAGGATACTGCGTATCCCGGTACCAGCGAGCACAACACAGCCTTGGCGGCGGATCTTTTGGGCGAGGATTACGGATGGCTGACCCAAAATTTTGCCAAAACAGATGCGTACGAATGGCTGATTACCAACTGCGCGAAATATGGGTTTATTTTGCGCTATCCTAAAGGCAAAGAGGGCATCACCGGCTATACCTTTGAGCCGTGGCACTATCGCTACGTGGGCGTAGAAGTTGCCACCTACATTATGGAAAACGAGCTGACGCTGGAAGAATACCTCGAAAAGCATTATAAGG
>JAZSHG010000122.1:0-7323 GCA_045533135.1 Acutalibacteraceae bacterium | reverse complement strand
GAAAAAGCTCAACTGGCTGGTGGCAGGCAGGTCACCCAAGGCGCCGAGCTGTCGCAGGGATTCCATAACCGTTTTGGAAACACCGCTGCGGCTTTGCAGGTCGTCACCGGAAATGAGCTCCTCGCCGCTGTGCACCACCTTATAGAGGCTTTGCGCGGCGGCCTCACCCAAGCCTTTGACCGCGGCATAGGGCAAGCGGATGGCGCCATCCTCCATCAGATATTTATAGTGGTGCGATTTGTAGATATCCACAGGCAAGAACTTGACGCCACGCAGCATGGCCTCATTGATGACCTGCAACGCATCCGCCAGCGATTGCTCTTTGGCGGTAGCCTCCTTGCCCTTGGCGCGCAGTTCGTTCATACGCGCACGCACAGCATGGTTGCCCTGTTGCACCACCTCTGCCTCGAAGTCTTCGCCGCGGCCTGTGAAATAGGCGGCGTAATACTCCGCAGGATGATGCACCTTGTACCAGCCAACGCGCAAGGCGGCGATGATATATGCCGCGGCGTGCGCTTTGGGGAACATGTATTTGATCTTCATACAAGAGTCAATATACCACTCCGGCACATCGTGGGCGCGCATCGCTTCCAAATGCTCCTCGGTCACTAGCTTGGTGGCATTACCCTTACGGACGATCTCCATAATTTTAAAAGCCATCTGTGGGTCAAGACCTTTGTGCATCAGGTAGGTCATGATGCTGTCACGTGTACCGATAACCTCGGAAATGGTGCAGGTACCGTTTTTGATAAGCTCCTGCGCGTTGCCGAGCCACACGTCGGTGCCGTGGGACAAGCCCGATATTTGCAGCATATCCGCAAAGGTTGCGGGGCGACACTCAAGTAACATCTGCCGCACGAACGGTGTACCCAGTTCGGGGATAGAGAGTGTGCCCGTTTCACAATCGATCTGCTCAGCCGTCACACCGAGCGGTTCGGGCGTGGTGAACAGCTTGTACACCAACGGATCGGACATATCCACGTCCATCACCGAAATGCCTGTGTATTCCTCCAAGTATTTATAGATGGTGGGAATAACGTGGCCAAGGTTGTCCAGTTTTAAGATGGTGTCGTGGATGGAGTGGAAGTCGAAGTGGGTGGTGATGACCTCGGATTCGGGATCATCGGCAGGGTGCTGTACAGGGCAGAAATCCTCAACATCGTAGTCGTTGGGAACAACGACCATACCACCGGGGTGCTGGCCTGTCGTGCGTTTGATACCTGTGCAACCCAAGGTTAGGCGATCGATCTCCGCACGGCTACACAGTTGACCGCGCTCTTCCAAATACTTTTTGACGTAGCCATAGGCGGTTTTATCCGCCAACGTACCGATGGTACCTGCCTTGAACACGTGACCGTCACCGAACAGCGTTTCGGTGTAGCGGTGTGCCTGTGTCTGGTACTCACTGGCAAAGTTGAGGTCGATATCGGGAGATTTGTCGCCTTTGAAACCGAGGAAGGTTTCGAAAGGTATCTCATGACCGTCACGCGAGAGTGGCTCGCCGCACTTGGGGCAGGTCTTGTTGGGTAAGTCAAAGCCCGAACCGACCTCACCGTGCAGGAAGAATTCGGAATATTTGCACTTTTTACAATAATAGTGCGGCGGCAAGGGGTTAACTTCCGAAATGCCTGCCATGCTGGCAACAAAGGATGAGCCGACCGATCCACGAGAGCCGACAAGATAGCCGTTGTCGACCGAGTTTTTGACCAGCTTCTGCGCGATCATATACAAGACGGCAAAGCCGTGCTTGATAATAGACGCGAGCTCTTTTTCCAAACGCTCTGCCACCACTGTGGGTAGCGGATCGCCGTAGATCTCCTTGGCACGTCCCCAGCAGATCTCCTGCAGCTCCTCATCCGCGCCATCAATACGCGGTGGGAAGTTGCCCTCGGGAATGGGGCGGATATTCTCCACCATATCGGCGATACGGTTGGGGTTTTCGACCACCACCTCAAAGGCTTTTTGTTCACCGAGGTAGTCAAATTCCGCCAGCATTTCGTCGGTGGTGCGCAAATAAAGCGGCGCTTGCATATCGGCATCGTTATAGCCCTGCCCAGCCTGCAAAATGCGTCGATAGACCTCGTCTTCGGGGTCGAGGAAGTGCACATCACAGGTGGCACAAACAGGGATATTCACAGCCTCACCCAGTTTAACGATCGTGCGGTTGAAGTCTTTGAGCTCCTCCTCAGATCCGACAGGAGGCGGCAACATTTCGCCATTTTTACCCTTTTGTGGACGGAGCATAAATGCATTGTTGCCCAGGGGTTGAATTTCAAGGAAGTCAAAAAATTTTGCCATCTCGCAAAGCTGTTCAAAAGACTTGCCGTCTTTGACAGCCTCAAACAGCTCGCCCTGCTCGCAGGCACTACCAAGTAGCAAGCCCTCACGATGCTCCAAAAGCTTGCTACGAGTAATACGCGGCTTTTTGTAGAAGTTATGCAGGTGCGACCACGAGATCAAGCGGTAGAGGTTTTTAAGTCCCACCGCATTTTGCGCCAGAATGATAAGGTGATAGGGCGGCTTTTTGGGATCGACGCCCGAAATCGCCTCGTTGATCTGTCCCACGGTGGAAATACCGCGGTCGGGGCGCATATCTTTGAGTAACTGGCGGAATATCATGGCCAGCGTACGCGCATCGTCACACGCGCGGTGATGATTAAACGGCGGCAGTTTCAGATAAGACGCCACCGTATCAAGCTTGTGATTGCGCAGTTTGGGATACAAATTGCGGCAAATGGCCACCGTATCGATATGGGTGTAAGGGTAGTCCACACCCGTGCGTTTGGCGGTGGCGCGCATAAAGCCGGCATCAAAAGCGGCGTTGTGTGCCACCAGCACTTTTGTATCACCGCAAAACGCCTTGAACAGCTCCAGTGCTTCTTTCTCATTGGGTGCGTCTGCCACCATGGCATCGGTAATGCCCGTCAGCTCGGTGATTTTCGGCGGAATGGGTTTGCCGGCATTGACAAAGGTGTCAAACTCCTCCACCACTTCCCCATTTTTGAGACGCACCGCGCCGATTTCGGTCAACCGCTCGGTTTTATTGTTGAGACCTGTGGTTTCGGTGTCGAATATAATATATTCGTCATCAAAAGAGGCATCCGCCAGGCCATCCACCACGCGTGCGCGGTCATCGACATAATAGGCCTCCACGCCGTAGAGAACCTTGAAATCCTGCCCATTTTTGCGGATCTTTTCCACCGCATTCATCGCATCGGGGAATGCCTGCACTACGCCGTGGTCGGTGACGGCAATGGCCTTATGCCCCCACGCCGCGGCGCGCGCTATCAACGCTTTGGTATCTCCGACAGCATCCATTTGCGACATTTTGGTGTGCATATGCAGCTCTACGCGCTTTTGCGGTGCATTATCCTGTCGCATATAGCGGCTCACCAGTGCGATAGCGCGCGGATTGAATATATTTTCTTTGGTATAATCGTCAAAGCTATATGTACCGCTCATCAGCACGCAAAGGCCATTTTTGAAATCAGCCAATCCCTCGCGCTTGTCCTTGTCCCACGTACGCGTCATATCCACACGCACAGATACGCAAATTGAGTCGGTTTGGTCGGTAATATTAAAATTGTGGCGTACGATCTTGCCGTCACGGAACTGGCGTTCTTCATAACCGAACACCTCGCCCCACACCGTAACAGTGCTGTCACCCACCGGCAAACCTTTAAGTGGGCGTGGCGTTTCTTTGATCGGATTGCCGAACAGCATTTGCATCGAGTTCATGTAAATGGGCAGACCATCCTCGCTGGGCTTGGATGTGTCCACCTTGCGCGGCTTTTTCTTTTCAGCCGCGGCCGCCGATGCCGCCTTTGCCGCCTCCTGACGACGGGCTTCCGCTTCTTTTTCCGCTTGCGCCATCAGCGCGCGGTAGCTTCCTCTTCCGGTGCTCACCTGCGTTTCGCCGCCGATGACAACGCGCAAAACGACGCCAAACATATCACGCACCAAGCACTCCAGTTCCTTCACGGTGCCGGTCGTTTCCAGCAGATCCTTGCCACCGTGAGAAAGGGAAATGTTCATATTCCCCTCTCCAATACGACAAACAGCCCCATCGAAAGTGCCATTGACCGCCACACAACGGCGGCGCAGATAGGACACCAGCGTGGGAAATACCGTTTCGGTCAATTGGTTAGCAGGAAAATGCGGTGCGATATGCACAACATGCAACTGCAACGCTTGCGCCAGTTGCCGTTCGAGCTTTGTCATATCGTCAAAGTCTATAAAGTGATCACCGTACAAAGCAAAGGACATCGTACGGTTTTGCTGTTCAATTTTCAAATCGGATATCTTCACATTCTGCCACTTGGCCGGATCGGTCACATAGCCACCGAATACCACACCAAATTCCATCATCTCATTCACCAAAAGGCACTCCTAACATCAAATCGTTGCAATTTCTTTCATCAATTCTTCCACAGCATCTTTTTCATCCACTGTGCGTAAAACTTGGCCCTTCTTGAACAGAGCCACCTTGCCCTTGCCTCCTGCCAGTCCCACATCTGCTTCTCGCGCCTCACCGGGGCCATTGACGATGCACCCCATCACCGCCACGGTAATGGGCTTTTTGACATCACGCAGACGCTCTTCTACCTGCTCGGCCATACCGATAAGATCAACAGCGGTACGCCCACAGGTCGGGCAGGATATCAGTTGCGCGCCGTTTCGGCGCAGTTCCAATGCCTGTAACAGATCTAAGCCTGCATAGACCTCCTCCACAGGTGAAGCTGTTAGGGACACACGGATGGTATCCCCTATGCCACGCAACAGCACCGCGCCAATACCGGCCGCGGATTTGAGCATGCCCATACGCGCCGTCCCTGCTTCGGTCACGCCCAAATGCAACGGATATGAGCAGGCATCTGCCACCAATTCATAGGCGCGCACCATTGTCGGCACGTGGGAGGATTTTATCGAGATAACGATATCGTCAAAATCATATTTTTCCAGCAGTGAAGCATGATACAGCGCACTATCACGCATCGCCTCGGCGGTGGGGTGTCCGTATTTTTCCAAGATCTCCTTTTCCAAAGAGCCGCTGTTGACGCCAATGCGGATCGGAATCCCCTTTTGCCGACAGGCCGTCGCCACTTGGCGCACATTGTCTTCAGCGCCAATATTTCCGGGGTTGATGCGGATCTTATCCACCCCTGCGGCCACGCATTCCAGCGCCAGTGTATGGTCAAAATGAATATCTGCCACAACAGGGATGTCGACTGCAGTTTTGATCGCATCAATGAGCTGCACTGCCTCCTTGTTTGGCACAGCAACGCGCACAATATCACACCCTGCCGCCGCCAACTGCTTGGCCTGGGCCACATTGCCTGCAATATCACCGGCAGGCACGTTGAGCATGGATTGCACGCTGATGGGGGCGTTACCACCCATAGCCACACCGCCAACATATACGGTTTTGCAAGCTCTGCGTTCCACAGCCATTTCCCCTTATCCAAATATTTTCAACACATCACTAAACGCGATCACAATGGACAAAAGCACCAGTAAGATCATACCGATGAGGTGTACGATGCCCTCATATTTTGCCGGTACAGGACGGCGTGTGATGCCCTCCCAAATCAAGAATAGCAGTCGGCCGCCGTCCAAGGCAGGTAGCGGCAAAAGGTTGACAACGCCGATGTTGATGGTGAGCAGTGCCACCAAAAACAGCAGGAAACCGACACCAATGGAAGCGTCCTCTTCTGTCACGGCATTTTGCACAGCATCGCCAATGATATCGATCGTACCAACAGGGCCCGACAAGTCATTGAGCCCATATTTGCCTTGCAACATATATTTGAGACTACGTACGGTGTAGACTAAGATAGAAAACTCCTGTTTTGCCGTCTGCTGAACAATTGTGCTTGCTTTGGGCAGATAGACATAAAACTGCATCTCATAGTCAAGGTAGCGCAAACCTGTTTCCTTATCTTCGGTCAGATAGAAGTCAACGTCTTTCAAAAGCTCCTCTGCTTTTGTCCCATCAGCCTGCGGACGTTCGATCACCACATCAAACTTACCGTCATCATCCGTCTGCAGGAAGGTGATAAAGTCCATATAGGAATAGAGGCGTTCGCCATCCATCTCCAAAATAGTGTCGCCGGGCATAAGGGGGGTATCGAAATCCTCACCCACCGTAGCAATGGTGGTGGTGCAGCTCAAATGTGCCAGCACATAGTCGCCCGACGTACAAAAAAGGTTGTAGCAAAAAATGAGTATGAAGCCCAAAAGCAGGTTCATAAAGGCGCCTGCAACCACGATCAGGATACGCTGCCACACCTTTTTGTGAGCAAAGGAGCGTGAGGTATTGCTTGGCAAGCCAACGTTTTCTTGTTCGGGCGTACCCTCGCTCTCGGCATCCTCCGACGGCAAAAGAGGTCCCTCACCGTCAGTATCGGCGTGACCGCCCAGCGCGCTGGGGGTGGGTGCGCCCTCATCCTCTCCTTCCATAGAGCAAAAACCGCCCAAAGGAAACAGACGCAGGCTGTAGGTGGTGTCCTTTTTGCCCCACTTAAACAAGCGCGGTCCCATACCGATGGCAAACTCGATCACGCGCACCTTCATTATTCTCGCCACGATAAAATGACCGAATTCGTGTACCAATATGATGATACCGAAAACCACGATAGCCGCCAATATTTTCAAGATGGTAGAAATAACAACTGCCAAAGGCTCACCTCATTTAGTCATCAACAATGTTCTTTGACCCACTGACGGCCGATGGCATCTGCCGCCAACACATCCTCAACCGACTGACAGGCAGGCAAGGTCAAGGTCAAAGTTCCCGCAATTACGCGAGAAATATCTGCAAAGGATATTTTTCCTTCCAGGAAAAGTGCCACCGCCTGCTCATTGGCGCCGTTAATTGCCGCCGGATACAGACCGCCTTTTTGGATGGCTGTGCGGCACAGTTGCATAGCAGGAAACGCCTCATCATCGGGTGCAAAAAAGGTCAGTTTCCCCCATTGAGCCAGATCCAGCGTCGGCACATCCGACACCACACGCGCAGGATAGGTCAACGCATATTGAATCGGGATACGCATATCGGGTACACCGAGCTGTGCGATCACCGAGCCGTCAACGTATTTGATCAGCGAGTGCACGATGCTCTCGCGGTGCACCACGATGTCGATATTTTCGGGTGGTGTATCGAATAGCCAGCGCGCTTCGATAAGCTCCAATCCCTTGTTCATCATCGTGGCGGAGTCGATGGTAATTTTGGCACCCATCTTCCAGTTGGGATGATTGAGCGCCTGTTCCACCGTCACCTGTGCCAGTTCCTCTTTGGTACGCCCGAAAAACGGGCCGCCAGAG
>JAZSHG010000177.1:0-5119 GCA_045533135.1 Acutalibacteraceae bacterium | reverse complement strand
CGGCAATATCGTCGATAAAGGTGGTGTAGGTGCCGTCAGAGGTGAAGATCACCTTTTTGCCCGCTTCCTTGAGCGGCGCGATATACCGCTTGTAGCATGGGAAAACATAGTCCCTGTACCATTGCGGCGAAGCGAAGGGGCCGGATGTCCACGTGATGTCATCGTGGATCATAATGACGGGGGCATCGCAATCCGCCATTGCATCAAAGTAGCGTTGCAGCCAAACAGAGTAGCGCTCCAACACCTTGCCGAATTGCTCGGGATCTTCTCCCAGGGCGTTGAGCAGATAATCCCAACCGAAAAGATCGATCAATGCGGATACGGCTGTGACATAGGTGCCCACCATATTGACCGCATCGGCTTTGGTACATCTGTCGGCATAGCTTTGGTTGAAACGATCGACCAGCTCCCTGTGGGAGTGATGCGGCAACATCTCAACAGCGTCAAAGCGCAGCACTTCCTCGACAGAGTGAAAATAGCTGTATGTATGGTTGTTAAAGCCGGCGCCTGCCGCATAGGTGGCGTGTCCCATGCTGGTGTGGATCTCGCCGAACTCATTGGAATAGATGTCGGTCGACCACACAAAGCCGTAGTTCCACGCTTGCATAAAATCGCGGCGCGCTTTTGTCCAAAGCTCTATCGGCGCGTCGGGGGAAAGGTTTAACCCTAAGACCTTATTGATCAGATCCAGGTGCATCTCTACCGAATATTCCGTGCGGGGAACGCGATCGGGCATTTCCAGATTGAGCGCCGCCATACCATCCATATAGGACACAAAAATCCCTCCTTTTTTGAAAACAAAAGGTCTCTTTTGTATTGAAAACAAAAGAGACCTTTTAGTGGTGCCGGTGACCGGGGTCGAACCGGTACGGTATCGCTACCACTGGATTTTGAGTCCAGCACGTCTGCCAATTCCATCACACCGGCACATATCGTCACTTATTATACACACATTCCCTGCAATTTGCAAGAGTTTTTTTGCCTTTTATAAAAATTTTCGGGCACACGACAAAACGTGTGCCCGAAACGATTATTGTGCGTTGGTTCCCTCCACAACAGGGGGTGTCGGGGCAGGCTCTTCGGTGACGGGAGCTCCATCGACAAAACCGGTCATCGTTTCATAGGGAGCATTATCTGTGGGAAGATTGCGGTTTTGCAGACGCTTGTTTACCCAAAGGGTGATGAGATAATACAGAACGGCAAACAGCGGTACACCGACGATCATGCCCATGACGCCGAACAGGCTGCCAAAGAACAACAGCGCAAAGGTGGCCCAAAAAGCAGAGGTACCGGTGGATTCACCCAAGATGCGCGGCACCAAAATATTGCCATCGATCTGTTGCAGAACGATGATGAAGATGATGAATACCAGTCCCTTTTGCATATCGGCGAGTAAAATGAGTGCCGCACTGGGAATCGCGCCGATAAACGGGCCGAAGTAGGGAATGACGTTGGTGACACAAATAATGACGCTGACCAGAAGTGCATACGGAATTTGCAGAATGCTCAGACCGATAAAGCACAGCAAACCGACAAGCAAAGAATCGATGATGGTGCCGATCAGATAACCGCCGAATATTTTGTGTGCGTGACGCACCGTGCTCATTACCCCATTGATGTGTTTTTGGGGGCAAAAAGCGCACAGCAATTTTTTGGATTGCCGCAAGAACTTTTCGCGATCCTTGAGCACATATACCGCCACGACCAACGCGACCAGCAGGTTGAAGATGCCTTTGACCACGCCGACCACACCGGTGGTGACCACGTCGAGAATCGTTGCGGCGGTGTCGGGGAAGCTGGTTTGCAACCAGTTGCTAAACGCATCCAAGCCTTTGTCCAGCAGATCGCGCACCTGCACCGCCCAAGTGGCGTCACTGTTAAGATGTGCTTGCAACCAAGAGAAGGCCCCTTCGGCTTGCGCAGGCAAGCTTTCGGCAACACGCCCCACGCTGTTGACGATTTCGGGGATGATCATCAGTGCCAAAGTGGCAATCAGCAGGATGACCAACAGCATAGACAGCGTGATGGAAAGTCCCTGTGCCATCCTTTTGGCGCGAGCAGGTTGCATCTTACGGCCAAACCAAGAGGTAAAGTGCCGCTGCAAAAAGTTAGCAAGGGGGTTGAGCAGATAGGCTAAGATCAAGCCGATAAAAATGGGGGTAAGCGCCCCTGTAAGGGTGTTCCACAGCGTACTGACGTACTCGATGTGGAATAAAAGGAAATAAAAGAGGATGCATACCAGTGCGATCAGCAAAACAGCCAGTGTTTTGCGCCGCCACAAGGCGTTGATCAGTGCGCGCGGTTTGCCGACGGACTTGGGTTCGGTTGACACAAGGCAACCCTCCTGATATCAGATCTTGTAGAAACGGTAAATGGTTTCAGAAGTAAACGGCTCGTTAGCCTTGATAAGTGTGGTGGGATAATCCGGGCGGTTGGGGGTGTTGGGGAAGTGTTGGGTTTCCAAACAAAGTGCCGCAAAGCGTTTGAGCGGCACGCCACCTTTGCCGTTGGGGTCATCCAGGCAGGTAGCGGAATAAAGCTGTACACCGGGCTGATCGGTATAGCAGTCCATACCGATGCCGCGTTTCTCGGAGATGACGGTGGCAAAGGGCTGCTCGCCCGTCAGCACAAAGTTGTGGTCATAGCCTTGGCCCACAATGGCAAGCTGCTCAAAATCCGCGAGGATATCTTGGCCGAGCGGCTTTGGCGTGCGGAAATCGAAGGGCGTGCCCTCCACTGCCACGTGATCACCCACAGGGATGAGCAGATCGTCCACAGCGGTAAACTTATCGGCACGAATCTGCACCGACAAATCCAGAGCGCTTTCATCCACCGCACCGTTGAGGTTAAAATACGCGTGGCAGGTGGGATTATAGTGCGTGTCCTTGTCGGAAATAGCTTCATAGACAATGTGCAGTGCATTGTCATCGGTGATGGAATAGGTCACGCTGGTTTTTAAGCGACCTGGGAAGCCTTCCTCGCCGTCCTCGGATACCAGCGAAAAACGCACCGCAGGAATAGCGGTTTCAAGAATCTCGGCGTCCCAGATCTTTTTATCAAAGCCCACGACACCGCCGTGAATATTGGTAACGCCTTTTTCGTTGGCGGCAAGCGTATAGGCTTCGCCGTCGATCACAAAGCGGCTGTTTTCGATACGGTTGCCATAGCGGCCGATGGATGCACCCTGAAAACTGGTGCCTGCGAGATAGCCCTCCAGATTGTCATACCCCAAAACAGTATCCACGCCTTCAAAGCACAAGGATTGCACAGTGGCACCGTAGTCGAGAATAGAAGCAGTCAGTCCGCCGTTGCCGACCAAGACGTAACGGTCGACCACACGCAGATCGTCTAACATACCAAAGGGGGCTCTTTTTACAATAGCCATAACGAAAACTCCTTT
The DNA here is from genome assembly GCA_045533135.1 of Acutalibacteraceae bacterium. GTDB lineage: Bacteria > Bacillota > Clostridia > Oscillospirales > Acutalibacteraceae > HGM12789. The sequence goes on along the minus strand of JAZSHG010000177.1, from coordinate 1,719 downwards.
CGCAAGCGGCATGGCCGCCAATCTATTTCATTATACCGCAAGCGATGACGTTGTGCAACAGGAGAAAAACATTTTTTTGCGACAAAAGGCGGTTGTCAAATGCGAAAAAGTGTGATATACTCACGGGGAAAGGACGGTGAGCGGTGTGAAACACTTTGACATCAAAACACAAATATTCTTCGGCGAGCGATCTCTTGATCGTTTGGCAGATCTGCCGTATCACACCGCTTTGCTGATTGCTGACAAGTTTGTGGTCAAAAGCGGCCTTATCCACCTGGTCACCGTCCGCCTGCAACAAAAAGGTATACAGTGGCAAGTGTTCAGCGACGTGGTCGCAGATCCGCCGCTGGAGAAGATCGGCTTGGGTGCGCAGGCTTTGTTGCAGTGCCGCCCCGATGTCATCATCGCCGTGGGTGGCGGCTCGGCGATCGACTCCGCCAAAGCCATCCGCGAGGTGGCGCTGAAGATGGATGCCACGCTTTCTCGTCCGGCATTGATCGCGATTCCCACCACCAGTGGCACCGGCTCGGAGGTCACCTCCTTTTCGGTGGTGTCCGATCCCGAAAATCAACGCAAATTTCCGCTGGTGAGCGAAGACCTGCTGCCCGATGAGGCGATTTTGGACGCGGAGCTGGTCAAGTCCGTACCTGCCAACGTCACTGCCGACACGGGCATGGACGTGTTCACCCATGCGCTGGAAGCTTACGTCAGCACCAACAACAACGAATTTTCGGCGGCCTTGGCCGAAAAGGCTATTGAGATTGTCGGCTCGTTCCTGTTGCGTTCCTATTTGGACAACAATGATACCCATGCACGGCAAAAAATGCACGTGGCATCTTGCCTCGCAGGTTTGGCGTTCAACACCGCCTCGCTGGGACTCAACCACGGCATGGCGCATCAGCTCGGCTCGCATTTTCACATTCCGCACGGACGTGCTAATGCTATGTTATTGCCGCATATCATCGAATATAACAGCGATATCAATAAGTACAGCCGCCGCAAGACGGATTACCCCAAGCACGTGCAAAAATATGCCACTGTGGCGCGTACGCTGGGACTGCAAAACTTCAACATTGTTACCACCGTGCGTGCGCTGTCCAACTGGACGCAGTTTATGATGAAGGAAATGGATATGCCTCTGTCGGTGTCCGAAACGGGCAAGTGCAGTAAAGAGGAATACTTTGCGGCGATTCCTGCGATGGCGCAAGCGGCGCTCGAAGATGCCTGTACCGTTACCAACCCACGCAAGCCCACTTTAGAGGACGCCATCCGCCTCTACGTGGAGCTGTGGTAAAATCGAAAACCAAAAGCCCCGACACCGTCGGGGCTTTTTACATTGCGCAGCAATATTTCACCCACACGAATGGGTGGATTTCATTGAAAAAAGCACCTGCGTTACGCAAGTGCTTTTTTCTGCGAAAGAACGACTAAAAGGTGTATAAGTTGGGGTAAGAAAGACTAAAAGTAGTGTGCACTATCTATTCGACAAATTGGAATTTGTTGAGTTCTTTTTTATGAATTTGGAAAAGTCCTCTCTATGGTTTGATTTTTCGCTCAGTCAAATAAGATATCATCAAGTTCTGTAATCATATACTCTTGATTGAATATCGAGTTCTCACAATGAGCCTTGCCTTTAAAGCATTTCACAACTGTTGTTGGATAATGTTTCTTAAGATACTTTGCAGATTTCTTTGCAAGCATTTCGTTCATAGCTGTTCC
>JAZSHG010000060.1:0-5548 GCA_045533135.1 Acutalibacteraceae bacterium | reverse complement strand
ACAGCGCCAACCGATACGTTGCCGCCCACACCTGTGCCGCGTGAAACGGTACCAACCCTTCGCTTTTTAGTCGTGCTGACAGATGGCAGCACGCCGCAAGGCGTATTGCTTATCACCCTTTCGCCCACCGCAGGCGTCACTGTTTGCGGTGTGCCGATCAACACACGCCTGGTGCTGGACCGCCGTTTTGTGTCGGTGGACGCGCTGGCGGCGGAGGTGGATAAAACGCCTCTGCGCCAAACAGTGGAAAACACGCTGGACATCACCATCGATAAGCACCTTGTCCTGTCCTATGACGCCGCACATACCCTGCTGGGCGATTTTGTGGGCGGTTTGCCGCTCACATTGGCAACCGACGTGCCTGTGCCGTTTGTTGGCGGCAAGCTGATACTGCCTGCCGGCGAAAATACCCTCACCCCTGCCCAAACGGTGGCCTATTGGCAACAGGCGGCCGATCCTGTCGAGCGTGTGCGCCGACAGGCGCAAACGGTGGCGGCGGTGCTGTCGCTTTGGCTTTCTCCGCAAGAGGAGACGCGGTGGGATACCCTGTTTGCCGCTTTGTGCAATGCGAGCGATACCGATTGGCGTGTTGATAGCTATACCGCCCATCGTGCCACCCTAACGGCGGTGGCGCAGGTGGAAAACTATACCGATTTTGTGATTGACGGCGAAACGGTGGGGGAGAATGACAACCGCCGCTATGAATTGACCGCGCCAAACGGCGCCTGACGATAAAAAGGAGATTGTATGAAACGCCTTTGTCTATGCTTTTGCCTGTGCCTTTGCCTGCTTATGGGGTGCACCTCTGCCGAGCCGACACCCACACCGCCCGACGCACCGTCGATGCAGGTGTACCGTGAGCAATATGCCAACCGCCGCGGCTTTTTGTCTTTGTCGGCGGCACAGCAGAAAAATTATGATGCCCTCTTTACCGCTGTGATTGAGCGGACAGATGGTGACACCTTTATCACCACCGACCAAAGCGGTCGCCAGACGCTGGGATTGCGTATAGCATTGCCCGAACCGTTGTCACAGGCGGAGGAGATCGCCACACTGGTCACCGCGTTTATCAACGACAATCCTGCTTTTTTCTATATCGACAACACCTACACCTATGAGGGGCATCGGGTAGGGAATACCTACAGCTATGATGCGCTGTGCCTGTCCTTTACCATGAATGCCGCCGAGCGGCAACTGGCACAGGCGCAGATAGATGATGTGCTGGCAGAGCTTGGTAAAGACGTGGCGAAGTTGCCGCAGGGTGAGCGAGCGGTGTTGTTGCACGACCGCCTTATCGCCCATTGTACATACGATGAGCGGGCGGCGGAAAGTGATACCCCCGACAAGACCTATCCCTTCGCCTTTACCGTTTACGGCGCGCTGGTACAGCAAAAGGCTGTGTGCGAAGGCTATGCCCGCGCCTATATGCTGTTGTGCCAGCTGGCGGAGATCCCCTGTGCGACGGTGGGTGGCATCGAAACCGCCACCAATGGCCCACATATGTGGAATGTGGTCACGATTGACGGCGAAGACTATCATACCGATGTCACCTGGGATGACCATGGGGATATGGCTTTGCATATGTATTGCCATCTCACGGCGGAAGAAATCGGCCGCACCCACACCTTTGATGCGGATGCGTGGGGACAGACGGCATCTGCCACGGCGGAAAATTGGTATATCAAAAATGACCGCTACCAGCCGCGCTATGACCGCGATGCCATCGCCAAAGCGATCGCCGCGCGCGTAGCGGCAGGGGATACGGTCATCGAATGGCGGTTTTCGCCCGAGCACCTGTCCAGTATTGCCCTATTTGTCAAAAACCGCACCTGGTTTAGCGAGGCGGTGGAGGAACACCTGCCGAGCGGTATGACCATGTGGACATACGAGTGCCTGCTTTTCAAGGAAAACGGCGTGCTGGTGCTGAAAAAGAAATAAGCTCTTGACAGCCCCTCTCTAACGTGTTAGAGTATATATGTACTCTAATACATTAGAGAGGGGCGTTAATTATGTGTACACCAAAAATATTTGAAAGGGAATATGGTGTTTGCTTGATTTTGTGGGAGAACGAGCCTGTCAAAAGCAGTAAGCTCGTCGAGCTCTGCCAGGAACAGCTCGGTTGGAAAGCAACCACGACATACACGGTTATCAAACGCTTGTCCGAGCGTGGCGTGCTGAAAAACGAAAACACCGTTGTCACTTCCCTTGTCAGCAAGGATCAGGTGCAAGCCGCCGAGCTCAACGAGATGGTGGAAAAAACCTTTGAAGGGTCTTTGCCGGCGTTTATTGCGGCATTTACAAAACATCAAAAGATTTCCGATGCTGAGATCGATGCGGTTCAGCAAATGATTGACCGTTTTAGAAAGGGTGAATCAAAATGAGCGGTGTCTTTTTGCGTGTTGTGAATATGAGCATATCTGCAAGCTGGATCGTTATGGCCGTCTTGCTTTTAAGACTGTTGCTCAAAAAGGCGCCCAGGTGGATCGCGGTGCTCCTTTGGGGCGTTGTGGCGGTCAGACTGATTTGCCCGTTTTCTATCGAGAGTATGCTGAGCCTTATTCCGAGCGCCGAAACGATCAGCAAGGCGCCCGATGCCGCCAGCCCTCATTTTGAATCGGGCTTTGCGGTCATCGATGGTCCGGTGAACGAGTATCTGTCCGAGCATTACTTTGAGGTCGTGGTACCACCGCTGGAGGGGCCTGAAAGCGTGACGCCGCCTTTGGAGGTGCCGGGGGAGCCTGAAAGTGTGATACCGCCTTCGACACCGATTAAGGGCGAAGCAAAACCGGCGGGATATTTTGTGGACGTGACAACCGTTTTGGCCATCGTTTGGATCGTGGGTATCGCCATGCTTTTGGTGTATACGGCCATCAGCTATCTGCGTGTGAAGCGCAGGATCGGCACAGCGGTGCGTCTGCGTGATAACATTTTCCAAAGTGAAAACGTTGTTTCTCCCTTTGTGCTGGGTATTGTCAAACCCAAAGTCTATCTGCCCTTCAATATTGGTGGACAGGATATCGACTACGTTATCGCGCATGAGTATGCGCATATTCGCCGCAAAGACCATTGGTGGAAGCCGTTTGGCTTTTTGGTCTTAGCACTCCACTGGTTCAATCCGTTTATGTGGCTTGGCTATGTACTGCTTTGCCGCGACATTGAGCTTGCCTGTGACGAAAAGGTGGTCAAAGAGCTGGATACCGCCCAAAAAGCGGACTATTCGCAGGCACTTTTGACGTGCAGTGTCAATCGGCGTGTTATCGCTGCCTGCCCTCTGGCCTTTGGCGAGGTGGGGGTGAAAAACAGAGTAAAATCTGTGCTCAATTATAAGAAACCGGCCTTTTGGCTGATCGTCGTGGCGATCCTTGCCAGTGTGGCGGCGGCGGTGTGTTTCCTGACCGACCCCGTTTCTTCAAACGAAACCGACGAAACCGAAGAGCTTTTGGCGGTACTCAACAACGAAAAAGCGTTTATCAATGAGTCCGGAGAACCCGTTTTCTTCAAAGATCACAAAGCGTTTGGCTCTGTAGAAGCCATTCCCGAAAAATATGCGTTGCTCGATCTGGACGGTGACAGCACGGAGGAACTGATCGTGCATATCACCCCGGACATCGGCGCGTATACCGTGTTTAATGTGTATGACGATAAGGTCTACGGCTTTGATTTTTGGGAAAGAGCCATCATCGACTTAAAAACGGACGGTACGTTTATGCAAAGCAGTGGTGCCGCAGAGAACAGTTTTGCGGCCTTGCGATTTGAAAAATACCACTATGCTATCGTAGAGCAAGCATACATAAATGACCTTGCCAACGTCTATAGGATCAACGGCGCTTCCGTCACTGCCGAGGAGGCCAATGCCTTTGCAGACGCCTTTAACAAAAAAGATGACGTGCAGTGGGAGAAGTGTAAGGAAGACGATTCCTCCGATGATCAAAACAAAGCGATCGTCGAAATCCAACTGATCGACGAAGCGCAGGTGGGCGACTATCCGACCGATGCGCAATACCACGACACCAAAGCATTGTCGCAGGACTGGAAAATCGTTGTCAAAGCCACAAAGGACGTGACAGATTTCCGCTTTGTTGAGCTGGACGAGTCGGAGGCATTAACGGTCGGCGACACGCTGTTCACGCAGGAAACCCTCAAAGCCGACAGCCCCGTTTTGCTGCATACCTATATCAACGACGCGACACTAAACCGCGGTATATCTTACCGAGATGAAAACGGCGCCGTGCGATACTTTGGTATTGAGTATTCCGGACGCGACGGCTCCATTTCACTCAAAGAGATCCGTTTTGAGGATACGGATAACTATTATTTGGAGAAATATGCCTATCCGCTGTATATGCATTTGTCCGCCGGCGAAGGCTCGCACTATTTTGAAAGTGCAGACGAGCTGACACCGGAAAAATGCTTTATCGCATTTGCCGGCTTCGTGCAGACCGAAAACCTGTATGATGAAGATAAAGAGTTTTGGAATGCCCAAAAAGGGATGTACGTCATTCCCACTGACGTCATAGAGAATGTGTTGGAGCGGTATTTGGGAAGTCCCATGACCTCGAAATTGCGCGCACTGGGAACCTATAACCGCGCGACCGACTCCATCATAACCCCCATCTTTTCTGCCTTTGGCGGCTCGTGCTTCCCTAAGCTGGTCTCCAAAGAGAAGCAAGGCGACGTGCTGACACTGGTGGTGGATTTCTATGACGAAGCCTACACCGAAGTGCTGTGCCGCGAGCAATACGTGATCCGCGAAAAAGAGGATGGCTACACGGTCTTATCCATCACGGCGATTCAGCCCAAGCCTGAAACCCCGACAAAAGAGCCCACCGCCGTCGATCAATTCGACGTGGCGGTTTTGACCCATGATACCGATGTGGACATCGCAGGGCATACCATTTTCTATAACGGCAAAGAGCGTGGAAAAGGCTATTATAGCTATCTCGGCGAATGGGATGGGCGGTATTATTTCTGGGGCGTCGAGAATTACGATGAGTACGAGTTCATCTGCTCTTGCGACAAAGAATACAAAGATTTTCAAAAGCACCCCGACATTACGCTTGAGAATGGTATCTTCTTGTATGACGGCGTGTTCTATTCATGGAAGGGCAGGTGGCAAGACACGGAGGAGCCTAAGGGACTGTATGCTTACGACCTGCGCACCAACCAGGGGCGCTTGTTGCTAAACAAAGGGCGAGCGGATGGGGCCATTCATACAATTGCCGATGGGTGGATCGTCTTCCAACATGAGGCTTCTGTCAAAACTTGGGCCTATCACATAGAAACAGGCCGAATCGTCACATTTTCTGAGCATATCCACTACGGTATCTTGGCCGACGGGGTGCTTTACGGCTTCCGTTCTGATCGAGGCAACAAACTGGCCAAGCCCTATGAGCTGGTGGCACTCGACCTGGAAAGCGGAGAAATGACGACGGTGAAAGCCGCTCAAAACCCGCAGACTCCACTGCTCATAGACATCAACGGCGACATTTGGGTGAAGGATATGGGCTATGACGGCACGACGGTGCTGAAAAAGGTTGCAGGTGGCAAC
>JAZSHG010000203.1:0-2776 GCA_045533135.1 Acutalibacteraceae bacterium | reverse complement strand
TGCCGGCATCCACCATCTCGAAGGGCTCGAAGCCGGTAGAAGTCGCCACGATCAGCTGATCTTTGGCAGGATTCTTTTCGGCAGAGGTGATCTTAGCAGGCGTGCCGTTGCCAAAATACTTGTCGCAGATTTTGTCAAAGGTGCCATCATTTTTAATCTGTGCCAGATAGGCGTTGACCTGCTCGAGCAGCTCGGTGTCAGCCTTGTTAACGCAGAAAGCGTAAGCTTCCTCGGACAGGGCAATGTCGATGACCTTCACCTTACCGGAACCGGCGTTACCGGAACCGGCGTTACAAGCGCACAGTGTAACAACCAGCATCAAGGCGGCGGTCAGAAGAGCGAGTACTTTTTTCATAGTAAAAACCTCTTTCTGTAAATAATAAAGGATCAACGATCCTTGCTTTCAACGAAATTGAGTATAGCACGCACGATTTGTGTTGTCAACACCTTTTTATCGATTTTTTGAAAAAATATTCATTAAAATGTATGTTTTTTCGGTTTATATTAAAAATATGACGATTTTATCTCCTTTTATGCATATATTTCGTATATTTTACACGCGTTTGCTTATCAAAAACAGCCGTTTCGGAGCAAATCTCTATGGCATTTAGCGCAAAATCCCTTCCAAAACCGGCAAATACTTTGTCCGTTTTGGAAAAAGTGAAAAAAGTCCATTGACAAACGCCTCTTTTTTGCATACACTTTCTATGTTAGCTATTGGTACATTTGAGAAAACAAATGAACATCATTATTTTTTGGAGGATTGAAAACTATGGTTTTGGAAAAGATCAAAGAAATTCTCGGCAAGCAGTTTGATGTGAGTGCCGATTCCATCAACCCCAACACCGATATTGCGGAAGATCTGGGTGCGGACTCTTTGGACGTTGTTGACGTGCTGATGTCTTTGGAAGAGACTTTTGATGTCGAAATCCCCGATGAGGAGATTGAAAACCTCACCACCGTCGGTGCGCTCGTGTCCTATATTGAGGAGCACATCTGATAAGTAACAACAAAGCGTAAGCGGCGTTCCTTTTTTGGAGCGCCGCTTTTATTTTTTCTCTTCTGTTTTTGTCAGGGCACCGATAACCTCTTGATACAGGCAGGTGGGATCGTTCAAAAAATGTTCCTCGATCAAACGCGCTTGTTCACGATCCGCCACGCGCAGGGTAAGCGACAACAGCGGATAGTCTCCCTCCTCGATCACACAGGTGACCGCACAGCCTTGCTCAAGCGGCTCAATGCGTACGGTGTTTTCGCGCTCACGCTTTTGACGCGCCAACAACTGCAACGTGGTCGCTACCGCTCGCTCGCGCAGGCTGAATCGCACCCGTATGCCCAGTGTCTGCGCCACCTGCTCCCCCACTGCGGTGAGCACCATGCCGGCATCTTCCTGCCGAATGTTCTCGGCACGCTCCAACTCCTCCAGCGCCGTGCAGGCATCAAAATAATTGGCAATGGCGTTGGAGGTGAGGGCGTCCACAATGGTTTGGCGCGGTACAGGTTGCTTGACTGTATGCAGCATATAGCCGATTAGTGTTTTAATTTCCGCCAGCGTGTACAGCCCTAACTCCACGCCCGCAGAAAAGGTATCTTGCATAAACATCTGCCTCCTAAGGGGTTTGATATAGTGTACCACATTTGCCATCAAAAGAAAAGGGTGTTGTACCATATTTTTAATTTTTCAAGACAGGACTTGCAGAGCGTTATTGTCTGTGGTATACTTTTTTTGAGGTGATAATATGACACACCCTGTTGCAAAGCGAGGCATTGCCTGCCTGTTGGCCGGCTTACTTTTATTGACTGTCGGCTGTTCTTCTCCGGAGGATTCCACCGGCAAAACAACCGCCCCTTCCACTACGGTCACGACCTTTGCACCACTACAAGGTATCGATCTGTCGACGGCACTTACCGCCGAACAGGTGGCGGAGGGCTTGGGGCTGGCGTCGGAGGATATAGCACCGGTCGAAGTATATGAAAACGGCATCAGCGTGCGCTACTCCACGCGTGATTTTCAAACCACGTTGGACATTTCGCTGCAGATACTATCCGAGGAAATGCTGGACCTTGCACGCGAATCCTGTGAAGATTATACCCCTGCCCCTCATTTGGGAGATGCCGCCTGGTTTGACGAGGATTCCCAACGGCTTTATGTCTTCTCCGGCAACTATCAGCTTTCGATATATATCGATTCCGAAAATATTACCGCCAGTCGCATGATTCTCACGCGCCATTTCGCCGCGCTGGTGCTGGAAGGACTCTCTTAAACGGTTAAAACAAGAAAGACCGCCGATTTTCATCGGCGGTCTTTTTTTAGAACTTATCGTTGGGATTTTCGGCTGTCAGTTGCACACAACTGTATTCACAGGTCTTGCCACCGTAAGTCCACTTGAAATTGTAGCGGTCTTCGGTATGGCAGCTGATGGTGGGTGTGCCGTCACCCAGCACGCCAACGCAGATGGTGGCATGGCTCCACTCACCGTCCTCGGCAAAGCCGCCCTTCCAGCGGTAAAATACGGGCGATCCAACATAAAACAGGGTGTTTGCCGCAACGATCTGCCCATTATAACGGGCAGTTCGACCCGTCTCATCAATACACTCGATCATCGCGATCGGTTTGCCGACTTTGGCGGTTTTGGTGAGATATCGATACATACCTGTGGCGGTTTTCCAAGCATAACCGCCCTTGCCTGTATTGCCATCGCGCCACCACCAGTCATCGCTGTGAGGGAGTCCGCCATAGGTCATACACTGCGAGGTGCAGTTGGCACAATCGCCA
>JAZSHG010000094.1:0-2307 GCA_045533135.1 Acutalibacteraceae bacterium | reverse complement strand
TGAACATTGTCGACGCAGTAGAAACCGCCTGTCTGGTGGAGGGACTGGAGCGTATCCGACTGGGATCGCTGGAACCCGACTTTATGACCGAGGAGATCCTCACGCGTTTGGCGGCACAACCGAAATTGTGTCCCCAATTTCACGTAGCCTTGCAAAGCGGCTGTGACACCACCCTGCGGCGGATGAACCGCCACTACACCACCGCCGAGTTTGCCGCCCTGTGCGATACCCTGCGGCGGTTGTTCCCCCACTGCGCTCTCACCACCGATGTGATGGTGGGTTTTGCAGGGGAGACCGATGCGGAATTTGCTGCCTCACTTGCCTTTGTGGAGGAGATCGGCTTTGCAAAGGTGCACACCTTTGCCTATTCACGCCGCGATGGCACCCCTGCCGCCAAAATGCAAGGGCAGGTGACCACTGCCGAAAAATCTCGCCGTAGCCGCGCGATGATAGAGGTGGCAGATAAAACAGCCGCCGCCTATGCCGCGCGTTGGGTGGGAAGAGAAACTACCGTGTTGGCGGAAACGCCCCAGGCAGACGGCACCACCATCGGCTATACCCCTGAGTATTTGCCGACGGTTATCCATGCCTCTGTCCCTGCAGGGGAAACGGTGCGTGTAAAGATCACGCGTGCCGCAGGGGAGCAGGTGTTTGCCGATTTGTCCCCCTGAGGCTGTTTTTTAGAGGAAATCTCACAAAACCCTTGCCAAAATGCCCGAAAGGGTGTAGAATAAGCGAGCCGCCAAACAAAAAGGCGGCTCCCATATCCGCCCGTGGCGAAGCTGGATATCGCAGTGGATTCCGATTCCAAAGGCCGGGGGTTCGAATCCCTCCGGGCGGGCCAACAAAGAAAAACACCACCGTAAGGTGGTGTTTTTCTTTTCCGCACGGATGGATTCGAAGCCTTGATAAAAAATCAAAAATGTGGTATCATCTAAATAGACGCATATGGATGGATGCACATAATTCCTCTACTGTCGGTAGAAATCTCCCTACTCAACCGCTGGTATGTGGATTTTATCTTCATGTGCATCTATACTAATAGCGAAAGGAGGCGGCCTATGAACCAAGTAAAGATCGGCAGATTCATTGCTGAATGCAGAAAAAAGGCACAGTTAACACAAATGCAGTTGGCAGAAAAACTGAACATCACCGACAGGGCGGTATCCAAGTGGGAAAGAGGCAAAGCAATGCCCGACTCGTCTATTATGCTTGCTTTGTGTGCCGCTTTGAATATCAGTGTGAATGATTTGTTAAGTGGGGAGAAAGTGGATATGGAAAACAATCAACAAAACGAACAGCTTTTGCTTGCTATGGCGAAAGAATTGGAGCGAAAAAACAAAACGATCTGGACGTCCATGTGGGCCATTATGATCGTCAGTATAGTGGCACTGCTCGGCGGAATCCTGTTAGCCGGATTGTTAATACCGGAAGGAATATGGCAACTTGTGGCGATTATTGCCATTGCCGTTGTATTTTTGATACCGTGTTTCTATGCGTTAAAGCTGGAAGTAAGTGTAGGCGCTTATAAGTGCAAAAAATGTGGGCATGAAATCGTGCCCTCCTATTCGGAGGTACTGTGGGCTATGCACTGCGGCACAACGCGCCACCTAAAGTGCCCCCAGTGCAACCGGCGCACCTGGTGTAAAAAAATACTGAAGTAATACCGCTTTTGTGTATATGTCTGCTTTGTTCAGATAGCCTTTTGCCCCAAAAAGCACCACCTGTCGGTGGTGCTTTTTTCTTTGCGTATCAGTCGTGATATGACACAAGTCTTTTTCAACTTGCATTTTTCAGTGTTTCTGCTATACTCTTTTTGGAGGTGGTTACCTGTGAAAGTAAAAGAAAAAATTCTGTTGGATTATGATGGCCTGAACAAATACGGCCCCATCAACATTGTTATTTTTGGTGACAGCGTGTCGCACGGCGCGGTCTACGGCTACAACGATTATGAACGCGTCTACTGGAATCTGCTCAAGCAAAAGCTCAATGCCTATCGGGATTACGTGCCCGTCAATATGATCAACACGGCCATCGGTGGGCAAACCGCCAACGGTATGCTGCCCTATCTGGAAAAGCGGGTGCTTATTCACGAGCCCGATCTGGTCATCGTCTGCTTTGGCCTTAACGATGTCAACAATCCGTTGGAAGACTATGTCGGCCCGTTGCGTGAGATCTTTGGCAAATGCCAAAAGGCCGGCTGTGATGTTATCTTTATGACCCCCAATATGCTCAACACCTATGTCGCCGATGATGCGCCTGTGGAATTTCGCGATTATGCGGCGGTGACGGCGGATATGCAAAACA
>JAZSHG010000157.1:0-11318 GCA_045533135.1 Acutalibacteraceae bacterium | reverse complement strand
GCCACCTGGTCGATCTTGCGCAGTTTTTCCATCGCATATTCGCCGATGCGCGCAGACGGCACCTCGGCTTCCAGCGAGTTTTGCAGTTGGGCCTCGATCTCATCCACCGCTTTTTCCAACACCGCCATCGAGATGGGGCGCTTGACACAGGCGCGCAACAGCGCGTTCATCAGCTTTTCGCGGTTGAACATCTCGCGAGAATTGTCGCGCTTGACCACCACGATGGGGGTGGTTTCGATCGCTTCATAGGTGGTGAAGCGTTTGGCGCATTGGATACATTCACGGCGGCGGCGAATGCGCGCATCGTCGCCTGTGGGACGGGAATCCAGCACCTTGCTGTCATTATAGCCGCAGAAAGGACATTTCATCGGTCATCGCTCCTTTTTATTGTGTCACGGCAAGATTTTCGCCGTCTATCTTTACGGTCACGGTACCGTTATAGGTATACCACACGCGCCTGCCGTCTTTTGTGAGGCGGTCTTTGAGTTTTGGCTCGGCGTCGTTGTCTTTATCGGTGGAGATGATATAGTGGGCATCGCCGCACACATCCAAAAGGTCGCCTGTTTTGCCGTTCCAACTACCGTGGTGCGGCAATTTGACCACGTCATAGGCGTGGGCGGCGGCAGAGCTCAAAAAGGTTTTGAGTCGCGCCTTTTGCGCATCCCCTGCCAAAAGCAGGCGGTGATCGCCCATTGTGATCTCGGTCATCACCGACCAATTGTTGTCTTTGGTGTCTGCATCGGCTTCGGCGGGCCACAAAGTAACGGTTGCCGCGCCGTGGGTGACCGTTTCGGTGGCGGTCAGGCGGCGCGGTGTGATGCCGTGGCGTGCAAGGGCGGCTTTTGCCAGCGCGTAGGTGTCCGACGGCTCGTCATACGCCGCCTGCACCACCTCTTTGACGGCAAAAGCGTCGAGCACCTGCGGTACGCCGCCGATGTGGTCTTGGTCATTGTGGGTGAGCAACAATAGGTCGATGTCGGTGACGCCCCATAACCCCAGTTGGGTGACAACGGTGGGGGCGGCATCGGCGGTGGCGGTGTCCACCAGCATCACAAAGTCGCCTGTGGCAAGCAGGATGCAATCCGCTTTGCCCACGTCCAGCACCTGCATCGTCAGGTCGGCGGCAGAGGGGGTGTCTTCGGGCGGCACCGCGTTGGCACAGCCACCAAAGGCGCACAAAAGCAGGGCCGTTGTCATGAGCGCTATCAGTCGACGCACAAGCACCCCACCTTTCGGGCTTGAATCTTTGGGACAAGAATACCACAAAAGGACGGTTTCGTCAAGGTTTTCGGCAGTGTGGGTGCGGTTCGCTATAATTTTAAGAAATTTTCCGCATTTTTCTCTTGACAAAACGGGATTGGTTTTGTATACTGTTATCTGCTATGGACGCTTAGCTCAGCTGGTAGAGCTTCCGCTTGACGTGCGGAAGGTCGGGGATTCGAGTTCCTCAGCGTCCACCATAAAAAAGAAGTAACTTTTGGCATTCAAAAGTTGCTTCTTTTTTTATCCAAGCCGCAGGCTTGGCATATCATCGCCGCACTTAGTGCGGTGTATATCATCAAAAAGCAGACGGCCGTCTGCTTTTTGCATCTCATCACGCTTTAGCGTGCATCCTCCTGCGGCTTGATGAGATGCCGCAACAAGTTGCGGATGATATGCAAAACTTCGTTTTGATGGTATACAAGGCTTCGCCTTGATTTATTCACACAAAAGCGGTATAATGTTCTTGAAAGGTGTGATTATATGCCTAAAAACTATTTGCTGATATATTCCGAGCAGCTTGCCACAGAAATAGAATTACTTTGCCAAAATATGAAAGCACCATCTAACACTCTTTTCCAAATCCGCAAAAGCTCAAGCAGTGTTTATGCGAACATTCGTGAAGCAAACTACGGGCAGAGCAAAGCGGATATGCTTTCTAAATTTGAGATTGCTCTCAAGGAATGCAGTGAAACAGAAGGATGGTTGCGCTTGTTATTCAATACAAACGGTATTGACGAGGGTACCTATAAAGTACATAGAAACCTCTGTGGTCGCATCAGAAGAATGTTGATTGCGAGTTGCAAGAAACTAAAGGAGAGCGCAAGATAATCTGTGGCGTCATTGATAAAAAGCCCCCAAGCGCTGCGACCCTATGACATCACGCCCGCTAAACAAACCCCCGGTTGCTGACGCATCGGTGTTTTTTGATTATTTCTTGCAGTTTTCCTCTGCCACGCGGATGAAGTGGGCGGCATAGGAGGCGAAGCTGTGGTTACAGCTTGCGTAGTCGGTGGTGTTCTCCCACAGGGTGCCTGTGCGCTCGGCCATGTAGTAGAAGTAGCCGGAAATCTCTTTGAGCAGTTGCTCATAAAGACCGTTCTCCTCCAACAAAATGAGGCGCAGGTAGTTACCGATAAAGGCATTGGCCGGATAGATTTCCGGATACAGGCCCTGCTCGGCACGGTGGGGGCCAAAGGCGGTGACCAGCTTCTCCCACAGCTCGGGGTAGGTTTCGGGTGTGGCCACGCCTGTGAAGAAGGCATAATACTGGCAGGTTTCGGTGCGCTCACCTGTCGACACGGGGGTATCGCCCTCGTAGACCTCGTTATCCACGAAGAAGGTGCCGTCAAAAGAGCGCGCGCGGATGATCTCTTTGAGCGCGGCGGCTTTTTCGGCCAGCGCCGGATCGTCAAACAGACGCGCGGCGGCTTCGAGCATACGCGCATACATCATATTCGAGGGGAAGTTGATGTCCTGCACCAAATCGTTGGCTTTGGACCATTCCACAAACACCCAGCTGTCCAGCTTGTCGAGCAGTCCGTCTTTGTTTTCGTACTGCTTAAAGAAAGCGAGCAGGTCATAGACACGTTTCTTGAATTTGGCCACGAAGGCAGGATCGCCGCCGCGGTTTTTATGCTCCTCCAGCTCCAGCACGAACCACATCGCCCAGTTGGGGATATATTCACCCTTGTAGTGGTCGGAGGGGTAGCACATCGGGAGCATACCGTGGGGCAGGTGGGGGAAGGTTTCGGGCAGGAGGAAGTTTTCGAGATAGTTGACCTCCATCACGTTTTTGCCCGTAAACTCCATCTCGGCGCGACCGGTGAAGAAGCTGTCGCACAGCCAGCCTGCGCGCTCGCGGGTGGGGCAATCCATAAACAGGTCGGAGTTGTTTTGCAGGAAGGTCTGCTTCGCCGCCTCAAACACCGCCGCCAGCTTGGGATCGGAGCCCTTATAGGTAGCGGTGATGGGCTCGGTGTAGATAAGCTCACGCACGCAGAAGTTTTTGACCGTGAACTTGCCGGCGGTGGCAAAGATCTTCACGTAGCGGAAGCCAAACGGCTCCATCAACTGGAACGCATCGTACTGGCCTGCCTGCATATCCAAGCGAACCACGTTACAGCAGGTCATGCTTAAAGGATCGACGTCACCCGTATTGCGCAGGGTTTCATCGAAGAAGATGTAAAGCGAGCCTGCTTCATGGCAGGTGATGTCGGCGGTGATGAAGCCCGTTTTTTCGCCTTTGAGCGACAAAATCTCAAACTCATCGGCGGCGACGGTGGTGGTGCCGCTGTAAGCGGAGCCGTCCTTTTCGAAGGTGGCGTTTTTCACGTGCTGGGCATCATCGGAGAGGTGCCATTCCAGCTCGCTCTCTTTGTAGCCCATCAGCTGATCGGTGTTGTCGTTGGGGAAGGTCAGCGAGCGGTCTTTGTGATAGTGCGCCGGCTTTTCGTAGCGCAAAGTACCATACGCCTCGCGTACGGCGATAAAGGCATCGGGGAAGAAGCTCGGAGAGATGCGGCGCGGCACGAGCGTTTTTTCGGCGGTGAGCGTTGCGGTCACCGCGACGGCGTTGGGGCAGGCTTTGCCCACGCGCCAGTCGGCATAATCGGGGGCGACGCGATAGCCTTCGGCGGCAGGGCGCTGATAGCTGTATCGCTGGATGCGGCGCACGCGCTCGTTAAGCTGATACATCGCAAAGCTCCCGTCGCCCGTGGCGGCCAGCACGGTGTCACCTTCCGCCAGCTCCGCCTGGATAAAGCCGTCCTGGCAGATGTAGCCAAAGCTGTTGATGTGATAGTTGATGGTTTCGAGGGCGATATGTACCTCACCTGCGGGCAGGTCAAGCGGCAGTTCATCCACGCGAAAGAAGCCCTGGGCACAGCGTGCAGGGCCATAGTAGGTGAATTTGCCGTTGACAAACAGGCGATAAAAGCCGGAGGCGGCCACACGCAGGGTCAGCGGTTTGCCTGTCGTTTTTACGCACGCATACAGGCCCAGCGTGATGTTTTTTTCAGTTTCCAAGCCGTCCGCCCAAACAGGGCGCGCTTGCAAAAAAGGTTGATAGCTCATTTCTTCGACCTCTTTTCTCGGGTTTTGATCCTGTGACAGATGCTTAAGTTCAGTATAGCCGTTTGCCCCCCAAAAAGCAAGGGGAATTTGCATTTTTTGCCTTTTTGGCGGTGTTTCGCCGTTGCAAAACGCGGCTGGGTATGCTACTATATAAGATGTATATAAAGGAGTGGACAAGCTATGTTTATTGATAAAGCAGTTATTAAGGTGCGTGCCGGCAACGGCGGCAACGGTGCGGTGGCATTTCACCGTGAAAAATACGTGGCATCGGGCGGCCCTGACGGCGGCGATGGCGGTCACGGCGGCAACGTGGTGTTTGTGGTCGATGACGGCGCGGACACACTGTCGGATTTTCGCTATAAGCGCAAATATGCCGCCGAGCACGGACAAAACGGCGGCTCGCGGCGTTGCTTTGGCAAAAACGGTGCAGACTGTATCATCAAGGTGCCGCGCGGCACACTCATCTACGACAACGAAACAGGGCGGCTGATGGCGGATATTTCCGATGACGTTCCCTTTATCGCCGCCAAAGGCGGTCGCGGTGGCTGGGGCAACGCCCATTTTGCCACCCCCACGCGGCAGACACCGCGCTTTTCCAAACCCGGCGTGCCGGGCGAGGCGTTTGAGTTGCGGTTGGAGCTGAAATTGCTCGCAGATGTAGGGCTGGTCGGCTTCCCGAACGTGGGCAAATCCACCCTCATCTCGGTGGTGAGCGAAGCGAAACCCACCGTTGCAGACTATCATTTCACCACCCTCTCCCCTGTGCTGGGCGTGGTGCGTGTTGGCGAAGGCAACGCCTTTGTGATGGCGGATATCCCCGGTATTATTGAGGGTGCCGGTGACGGTGTTGGTTTGGGACACGATTTTTTGCGGCATATTGAGCGTTGCCGCCTGTTAGTGCACATCGTGGACGTGGCCGGCAGTGAGGGGCGCGATCCGTATGAGGATTTTCGCGTGATCAATGCGGAGCTTGAGCGCTTCTCACCCGAGCTGGCGGCACGTCCGATGATCGTGGCCGGCAACAAATGCGACCTGACCTCCGATGAGGAGGTGGCGCGGTTTGCCGCTTTTGTGGAGGAGCAGGGCTACACCTTTTTCCCGATGATGGCGGCGATCGCACACGGTACGGATGAGCTGATTTTCGCCTGTGCGAACAAGCTCAAAGAACTGCCGGCGGTGATTCGGTTTGAGCCCGAGCCCGAGGTGTTGCCCGATGTGGACGCGGTGGAGATGCGCGCGCCCAAGATCACGGTGCTGGACGATGACGTTTACGTGGTGGAAGCAGATTGGCTGTTGCCAATTTTGCGCACCATTGATATGGATGAATTTGACAGCCTGCAATATATGAGCCGCGTGCTCGAAAAGAGCGGCGTTATTCAGGCGTTGCGCGATGCAGGTGTGCAGGAGGGTGACACGGTCAGCCTCTATGACTTTGAGTTTGAATTTGTGAACTGACGGAGGGCGCTGTATGCGGCAGGAGTTGGATCTGCACACGATAAGTCCACTCACGCTGGCGTTTTTGGGCGACGGCGTGTATGGGCTTTTGGTGCGTGAGCGATTGGTCACGCAGGGAAATCGCCCTGCAGGGGAATTGCACAGCGCCTCGGTGGAGCTGGTGCGTGCGGAAACGCAGGCGGCGGCGATCAAGCGGATGCTACCGTTGCTCACCGAGGAGGAGGAGGCCGTTTTTAAGCGCGGCCGCAATGCGCACACCTCTCGCTCGGGCAGTGATTATCACCACGCCACAGGGCTGGAGGCGCTTTTCGGGTATCTCTATCTCAAAGGAGATACTGCCCGTTTGCAAACACTGTTTGCGGCGGCGATGGAGGAAGCGTGATTGCCGTATGCACCGCATTCGGCGCGACAGTCTCGCTGCGCCGTTTTTTCACTTCATAAGATGTGCCATTATTGATTATTCATTTTCCCTAAAAGGAGGCGGACGGTTTGCGCTATGTGGTCGAAACGGACAAGCTCCGTCACAATGTGGCGGTGCTGAAAAAGGAGATGTCCGACACCACCCTTTTGGCGGTGCTCAAATGCAACGGCTATGGGTTGGGGCTTGTCGAAACGGCAAAACTGCTCAAAACCGAGGGCATCACCGATTTTGCGGTGCTCACCTTCGACGAGGCGGCGGCGTTGCGCGCGGTTGCGCCCGATGATTTTATCATGATGCTCACCCCTGCGGCAACCGATGATGAGGCGGCACAGGCGGTAGCACAAAAGCTCGCCGCCTGTGTGGACTGTGCGGCATCTGCCGCGCGGCTGGAACAGGCGGCCGCGGCGGCCGATACGGTCACCCCTGTGCAGTTGGCACTGGACACCGGCTTTGGACGGTACGGCTTCGTCCCCGGCGAGGAGGACACCATCGCCCAAGCACTTGCCGCCTGCCCCCATTTGCAGGTGGTGGGCACCTATGCCCATTTTCACAGCTCGTTTGGCGACGGCGGCTCGGTAAAAGCCCAGCTGGCGACGTTTTTGACGATGACCGACAAGCTCACGGCGCGCGGCGTCAACGTGGGGCGGCGGCATATCGCCAATTCGGCGGCGGCGCTCAGATTTGCAGACACACGCCTCGATATGGTGCGTGTCGGCTCTGCTTTGTGCGGTCGGCTGTCTGTCCCCAACCGTTGGGGCTTACAGCCTGTCGGCTTTTTGGAGGCAAACATCACCGCCATCAAGCATCTGAACAAGGGTGCAAACCTCGGCTATGGCGATATGTATCATCTCAAAAAGGATGCCACCATTGCGGTGGTGCCTGTGGGACACGATAACGGCTACGGTGTCACCTCGACGCGTGACAGCTTCCGCCTGCGCGACATTGCGCGGTATATGTGGAACAACGTCAAAGATCTGTGGCGCGACCATCGCGTGTTTGTGACGGTAAACGGCAAGCGCGCACCGCTCGCCGCAGGGCGCGGACTGACCAACTGCTTTGTGGATGTGACCGATATCCCCTGTGCAGTCGGTGACGTGGTCACCTTCTCGGTCAGCTCGGTGGGCATCCCTGCCGACGTGAAGCGAGAATACCGATAACTTTTCATTCATTATCATAGGAGGCGGCGGATATGGACGGCATTTTTGAACGCGCAAAGCCTCTGCTCGGCGACGACGGCATAGCCAAACTATCCGCCGCACGTGTGGCGGTGTTTGGCGTCGGCGGCGTGGGCAGCTACGCGGTCGAGGCATTGGCGCGTGCCGGTATCGGGGCGCTCGATCTGTTTGACGGCGATACCATTGCCGACAGCAACCGCAACCGCCAACTGATTGCGCTCACCTCAACGGTGGGGCTTCCCAAAGCACAGGTTGCCGCCGACAGGGTGCGCGACATCAACCCCACCTGTCAGGTGACACCGCACCTGCTGTTTTATCTGCCCGAAAATGCCGACACGGTAGATCTGGCGGCATATGATTTTGTGATCGACGCGGTGGATACCGTTGCCGCAAAGTTAGAGCTGGCGGTGCGGTGTCAAGCCGCCGGTGTGCCGCTTATCTCCTCGATGGGTACGGGCAACAAATGGGACCCGACCGCCTTTCGCGTGTCGGACATCTTTGCCACCCACACCTGTCCGCTCGCGCGCGTGATGCGGCGTGAGCTTACCGCGCGCGGCATCACCGCTCTGCCTGTGGTGTGGTCGCCCGAAAAGCCGTCTGTCAGCGGCGTGGACGATGACGGCAAGCGCGTGCCTGCAAGCCTATCCTTTGTCCCCCCTGCCGCAGGGCTGTTGCTCGCGGGCTATGTGATACAAACGTTGCTCGGGCGCGCGTTTCCTGTAAAATAACCGATTTTCATTGACTTTTGCGCGTGTTTAGGCTATACTACTCGCATATTCTTAAGTATTTATAGTCAACAAAGAGTAATATGCTCTTTGAAATATACAGTTTGTAAAATTTGAAAGGGGAATGATGAAATCATGCCTGACCCTGCCAATGCCATCGGAGACAGTAGCCACTTATGGCTGTTACTGACTCCCCTGTTGCTGTTGTGCACCGCTCTTTGTGCCGCCGCCGAGACGGCCGCTCTCAATTTCAGCGAAAACGCACTGCGCCGTATGGCTGACGGCGGCAACCAAAAAGCCGCCCGTGTCCTTGCCCGCTTGGAGGATCCCACCCCCACGGTGCAGGCACTTCACACCGGCCAGTCGCTCACGACACTGCTCACCGCCCTGCTTCTTGGTGGCTGGTGCAGTGAACGTCTGCACATGACACTGCTGACCGCGTATCCCTCGCTTGCCAATCACAGCGAGCTGATACTATTTGGTCTGCTGGTGCTGATGACGCTTATTTTTGCGTATGTGCTGTTGGTATTGGGAGAACTGGTTCCTGCCCGTGTGGGCACCCACCATCCCGAATCCGTTTTGCT
This sequence comes from Acutalibacteraceae bacterium, assembly GCA_045533135.1. GTDB lineage: Bacteria > Bacillota > Clostridia > Oscillospirales > Acutalibacteraceae > HGM12789. The sequence goes on along the minus strand of JAZSHG010000157.1, from coordinate 2,623 downwards.
CAAAACCTTTGGGTTCTGGCGGTTTTATGCCACGCTCAATCGTTTTCCGTCAATACTGTTTTCGGGTACTGCCCGTTTGATCGCACGCCTGTTTGGTGTGGCGCCCGAAGCTGAGGAGGCTGTCACCGAAGAGGATATCCTGCAAATGGTGGACGTGGGTGAGGAAACCGGCGCGATTGAAGGGACCCAAAAGGATATGATTGAAAACATATTCGCCTTTGATGATATCACCGCCGATCAGCTGATGACGCCGCGCACCGACGTGGCGGCGTTGGACGTCACCGATAGTGTGGCCGATGCGCTGGCGATCGTGGTGGAGGAAGGCTATTCCCGTATTCCGCTTTATGAGCAGGATATTGACCATATTATCGGCGTTTTGTACGCCAAGGACCTGCTCCCCTTTGTGGGGCAGCTGCTTCCGCCCGAGCTGACGCTGGCGGAATTGTCGCACGAAACCTATTTTGTTCCCGGCACCAAACGGTGCGGTGAGCTGTTCTCCGAAATGTCCGAGCGCCACTTGCAGATGGCGATCGTGGTGGACGAATACGGCGGTGTCGCCGGTATCGTCACGATGGAGGACTTGCTCGAATCCATCGTCGGCAATATTCAGGATGAATTTGACGACGAGGAGGAAGAGGTCAAAAAGACCGGTGAGGACTCCTTTGAGGTTGACGGCTCGATGAGCATGGATGAGCTGTGCGAGCTGTGGGAGATCACCCCTCCTGAGGGTGAATTTGAAACGGTTGCCGGCTTTTTGCTCAGCGAATTGGGCCGCATCCCCACCGCAGATGAAACGGTACAGGTGGAATTTGACCGCTTGACGCTGACCATTTTGTCGATGGATGATCGCCGCATTGAGCGCATCCACGTGCAAGTCAAGCCCTTGCCGCAAGAGGACGAGGAAAAAGACAAAGACAAATAAAAAAGTGCCGCCCTGTGGAACCCCACAGGGCGGTGTTTTTATGTCTTTATTCTGTGCTTATGCAAAATATAGTAAACGGGAATGGCCGCCAGTGGGAACAACATACCTATCAGCATACCGATTTTGAGTCCCAACTGGTCAGGTGCTAAGCTGAGTGAGGCTGCCAGCTCTTGCAGTGCAGGGATCTGCACCGCGCTGTCTGCCGCAACGCCTACAAGCTGCGGCACGATCGCGGCACCCATATCGCCGCCTGCCGCCATCAGCGCAAATACAACAACGCCGCCTGCCGCAAAACGGTCGGTGGCTATAACAAGCGACCCCGGCCACATCATTGACGCACAAAGTCCTGTCAGCGCACACGCAACAAGTCCAACAATGGCAATATTGCTGATTGCCGCGACAAAATAGCATGCCGCCGCCCCGATGGCGCCAAAGAGCAACACGCGTGTGATATTTTTGCCGATCTTTGAATAAAGTGTGCGCCCAACGCCAAGTGTTACGCTAAACATAGCGACACCAAACACGTCGCCCCACACCTTGTCAATGCCAAGGGCATTTTCAAGGTAGCTTGAGCTCCACTGCGCCATCGTGACCTCGGTGGCACCGCCAAGAAAAATACCGACAACACTGGCCCACAGCGCAGGCTTTTTCAAAAGCGACCCGACACCGCTCGACTTTTCGGCATTATGCACGCAGGTGATATTTGTTGAGAAAAACAGAATGGCCGAGATAATGGGAATAAGCAAAAACAGCAACACGAGGATGTACCAGTTTTGCTTGCCAAATGCCAGCAAAAACAGGGTGCCAAGGATCACCACACCAACCGCACCCCACGCATAGACCGCGTGAAGCCCACTCATCTGTCTGTCGGGGTCGTCCGAGGGGATCGAGGCCACGATGGGGCTTATCAGCACCTCGGCAAGTCCTGCCGCCGCAGAAGAAATGACCGTTCCTATCGCAATACCTATGTATGCGTATTGCGGTGCAAGGGTTGGCACTAACGCAAAAATCAAGAACCCGATAATGGTCAAAAACGGCATTGTGCGCACAACCGCCGGTATGTTAAACTTGTGCGAAAAGAAAGAGAAAATCAGGTCTACCGTCAGCTGTGTTGCAAAGTTTATAACCACCAAAAGGCCGAGAAGCGAATAGGAAACCCCGTAAAGTGAACGGATGGTTAAAAACAGTATGGGCGAAATGTTGCCTGCAAAAGCCATCGTGATGTTCACCATGTAGCAAGCAAGCTTTAATCGTTTATAATTCGTTTTCATAATCCACCTGCAAAACGGAGACAACTTCTTTACGAAGTGTCTCCGTTTCTAAAATCAAAAATTACGTTTTCTTTTGCCTTTCCGTTTCCTTCGCAGGAAACGGTGGGACGTCGAAGTAGCGAAGCGGCGCGAGCGCAATGAATGACAGTCCGGTGGTTACGGACAGTCGAGGATACCCCAAGGGCACTTCCGATGGGCGCGCCTGTCCCTACACAGAGCCGCGAGCGTGACTTAAGCCACAGCGAGACCGCCGTCCCCTACAATAGCACCGTTTTTAAGTCGTGCGAAATCGGTTTTCTTTTACTTACTTCTTCAAAAGAAAGGAAATCGGTTTTCTTTTGCTTACTTCTTCAAAAGAAAGGAAATCGGTTTTCTTTTGCCTACTTTTCTTTTCCAAAAGAAAAGTAGGTTATTCTTGCTCCAACCAGCG
>JAZSHG010000016.1:0-16605 GCA_045533135.1 Acutalibacteraceae bacterium | reverse complement strand
ACCACCCCGAATATAGTATGTACCAACATTATAGTTTAGTGCGTTGTCCGCTATTGACATTTAGCGGAAAATCCGCTACAATCAGAGCAAAGGGGGAGTCACGATTGGTTTGTCACACCGTCGCTCTTTTTGGACATCGGTATATAGAAAATCCCAAAAAGGTAGAGGAAAAATTGGAAGCACACATTCGCAGGATCCTGATGGAGGATCCCTATGCGGATTTTATAGTCGGGAGAAACGGCGAATTTGATTGGCTTGCCGCTGCATCGGTGCGCCGCGTGCGCAAAAATATAGAAAACGTGGATTGTCGCCTGATGTTGTTGCTGCCATATCTGACGGTAGAACACGCGCAAAATCAAGAGGCATACGAAAAGTATTATGACCTCATCAGGGTTTGCGGCAAATCATCAAGGGCACATCCGAAGAGCGCTATCGGGGTGCGCAATCGGGAGATGGTGGATGAAGTAAGCCTGGTGATCTGCTATGTGGAACGTCCGTGCGGCGGTGCATACGCGGCCATGCGATATGCACTTCACAAGGAAAAAACCGTTATTAACTTGGCGGACGAAGGTGAATAAAACAGCGGCGTGAATACACGTCGCTGTTTTTACTTCTTGCCCACAAAAACCCCTTGCAAGCAGGGCGGGTTGTCGGTATAATAAAAACATAAACGAAAGGAAGTGACACACCGTGCCGAACTGGACTCCCGAACAGGAACAATGTATATTTTGCCACGACGGCACGATGCTGGTGTCGGCGGCGGCAGGCTCGGGCAAAACGACCGTGCTCATCCGCCGCATTTTGGAACGGGTGGCGTATGCGCAAAACCCCATTGACGTAGATCGCCTGCTGGTGGTGACCTTCACCAACGCGGCGGCGGCAGAGATGAAAGAACGCCTGGCGCGCGCGCTGTCGGAAGCCTTACAAAAAGAGCCGCACAATCATCGTCTGCGCCGTCAACAGCTGCTGTTGCCGCACGCACAGATCAGCACAGTCCACAGCTTTTGCATCAACCTGTTGCGCGAGAATTTTCACCGCTTACCGTTGTCACCGCGCTTCAAGGTCGGCACGGCAGGTGACCTGCTGGCGTTGCAGGAAGAGGCCATGAAGGAGATGCTCGCCCGTTTTTCTGCCGAAAAAAGCGAGGCTTTTACACAACTGACCACGCTGATGGACAACGGCAAAAGCACCGCCGCTATGGAAACGGCCGTCCAAAAGCTTTACACCTGTATGCAGGTGCAACCCGATCCTGCGGGTTGGCTGGCCAATGCCTGCGCCCCCTACAAGGGTGCCGCTATGCCTGACGAAACGGCCTGGGGCGCGGCGTTACAGGAGACGTGGGCGGCGCATTTGCAGGCTTGCCGCGCGCTGTTGCGGCAAGCGATGACGCTCGCATTAAACGATGAGCAAATGGCCATTTGCTACCTGCCCTCCCTGCAAAGTGCGGCGGCGCAGATGGACACATTGGCGGCAGATTGGAACACGATCGGCTGGGATGACAAACGCAGCCGTATTCTCGCCGTTACCTTCGATAACCTTAAAGCGGTGAAGAAACCTGCCGATCCGGCCGGCTTGGAGCAGGTCAAAGCGCTGTGGAAGAACACCAAAGCGCAATGGGACGCCTGCAAAAAAGAGCTGAGCACCTCGGCGTATGAATTTGCACAGGACCGCGCGGCTTTGGCGCCGTTGGCGGAAACTTTGTGCCAAATGACCGCCGCCTATGATGAGCTGTATACCGCCAAAAAGCGCGAACGCGACTTGGTGGATTTTAACGACTTGGAGCACCTGACCTATGCGTTGTTGACCGAGACGGATGAAAACGGCAAGCGGCAACGCACACCGCTTGCATGTGAGCTTGCCGACCGTTTTGAAGAGGTGCTGGTGGATGAATATCAAGACACCAACGCTATTCAGGATGCCATATTCTGCGCCGTTTCGCGTGATCAGCAAAATCTGTTTTTTGTGGGTGATGTTAAGCAGAGCATCTATGGCTTCCGCCAAGCAAGCCCCGAGCTGTTCCTCAAGCGGCGCGATACATATCCGCTGTTTAAGGAAAACAATTACCCTGCCACCGTGTTGCTTGGCCACAATTTCCGCTCGCGCAGTGAAGTGACCGAGAGCGTCAACGCGGTGTTTCGCCAGCTGCAGACAAAGGAAACGGGCGGCATAGAGTATACCGAACAAGAAGCGCTCAAAACGGGCGCAGACTATTATCCTGCCACCGAGGGTTGGGAAACGGAACTGCTGTTGCTTGACAAAGGCACCTTTTTGGAAGATGATGATGTACCTGTGCAGGAGGCGCGATTGATCGCCTCACGCATTCGCGCACTGATGGCCACGCAACAGATCACCGATCGCAACGGACAACGTCCGATGCGGTATAGCGATTGCTGTGTGCTGTTGCGCGGTGTAAAAGCGCACGGCTTTGCCTATGTGCAGGAGCTTAACCGCCTGGGAATCCCTACCGTGTCGGACAATAACGGCAATCTGTTTGCGTGCGGTGAGGTGCAGTTAGCACTCGCTTTGCTTAAGCTCATCAACAACCCCCTGCAGGAGGTGCCGCTTTTGGCGGTACTTATGTCGTCGGTGGGTGGCTTTACACCTGACGATATGGCGGCGATACGCCGCCATACCCCTCGACAGCCGTTGTGGCTGGCGGTGGGGCGTTATGCGCGCGAACAGGATGAACTGGGGGCGCGCTGTGCCGCTTTTACACAGATGATGGCGCAACTGCGCACGCTGGCGGCAACGTTGCCTGCCCACAGGGTGATCCAACGTGTGTATGAGAATACAGACCTGCTTTTGCGCGAAGGTGCGCGCAAAGACGGTGCCCGACGGGTGGCGAATCTGCGGCTGTTGCAGGAATATGCCGCAGGTTATGAGCAAAACGGCTACAAGGGTCTTCCTGCCTTTTTGCGCTATATGAGCCGTATGGAAGATAGCGAGGATGGACTTCCTGCGGCGGCAACGGCGGCCGCAACGGATGCGGTATGTGTGATGACGATGCACCGCTCAAAGGGCTTGGAATATCCTGTGGTGTTCCTTGCCAATCTGCATCACCGTTTCAGCACCAAATCTGTGGAGGGCAAGGTCATTGTCCATCCGCGTGACGGTATTGGTATGAAGCGCATATTGCCCCAAAGCCTGCTGTTGCACAGCACGTTGTTTCATGATGGCGCCAAAACAGCGGTGCTACGGGATGAGCGTAAAGAAGAAATGCGGCTTTTGTATGTGGCAATGACGCGTGCCAAAGAAAAGCTGATCATGATCGCCACCTATGACGATCCCGAAAAGACGATGCAAAGCATCGGCGCACAAATAGAGGATACCCCTGTTTTGCCGACGCATCTGGTGTCGGAGAGAAGCTGTATGGGTGATTGGTTGATCGCCGCCGCCTTGCGCTTGCCCGAAGCGGCACAGTGGCGTGAGCGCATCGGCGCTTACGCATGGATGCCGCTGGAAAACGCAGGCAAATGGCGGCTGGCTATCTGTGATGCCGTGCGCGATGCCGCGATATCTGCCACAGAAACTTCGTCTGCAAAGGCGCCTGCACCCGACGAAGCACTCGCCGCAGAGCTTGCCAAACGTTTTGCCTACACGTATCCGTATGCGGCGTTACAGCAAGCACCTGCCAAGCAGGCGGCGTCCGACCTGGCACATGCCGACCGCAACCATCGCTTTGTGGCGGTATCTCGTCCGGCGTTTTTGAGCCGTAACGGCTTGACGCCTGCCGAGCGCGGCACGGCGATGCACGCGTTTATGCAGTTTTCGCGCTACGAAGCCGCCGCACAGAATTTGGAAGGCGAGATCGAGCGCCTCGTGGTCGAAGGCTTCATGACCGCCGAACAGGCGCAAAGCCTGTCGCGACCGCGCCTTATGACCTTTTTCGGCAGTGACATCTATCGGCGCATGGCGGCATCTCCCTGTTGCCTGCGCGAATATCCCTTTGCGGTCAATGTTCCGCTTTCACACTGGGATAGCGCACTGGCGGCATCCTTGCCGGCCGATGCCGCCAACGAAACGGTGCTGGTGCAGGGTATTGTCGACTGCGTGTTTGAAGAGGACGGCACGTGGGTAGTGGTGGATTACAAGACCGACAAGGTCGACACCGCCGCCGCGCTTGCCGACCGATATCGCCCACAGTTGGCAACCTATGCACTGGCGGTGTCTGCCGTTCTCGGCAAACCCGTGTCCGCTTGTTTGCTCTATTCTTTTGCTTTGGGCGAAACGGTGGCAGTGCCGCTGGCCGACAATGGAAAATATTGACATTTCCGAAAACTGACAACAAAAGCGCACATATTTTGCGTGGAAAAAGGGCAATCTATCTCCGTCACAAATGCACATAGGCATTTTGACTTTGCCGCGGCAAAAACACAAAAAAGGAGATAGGCTCTTATGAAGCAAGGACACAAATGGGCAGTGGTGGCGGTAATTCTGGTGACGCTGATGCTGACTTTGACGGCGTGCAGCCGCAAAAATAACGACAACGGCGATCCCATGTCCACAGCAAGCTCTTCCACCACGACCACCACAACCACCACGCGTAACAGCACCACGCAAAGTGATATGCTGACGCCGGAAACCAACGGTGACAGCACCTCTTCTGCGATGCGCTGACCGCAAGACCTGTCGGTAAAAAATCGGCAGGTCTTTTTTTGTAAAATTTTTGCGAAACCCCTTTCCTAATCGCGAAAAATAGGGTATAATAGGATCGATAAGGCAGACGGTGTTTGCCGCAAATCAACAGAAGGGATTGAAGATCGCATGGCAACCTTGAATCGCGTTTGTTTACATATCGCAGGCAGTGAGTATACACTGACCACCGATGAGCCGGAGGAGTATGTCCAAAAGCTGGCAAAGGATATCGATGACCGCATCCAAAATGCTTTGGCAGGCAATGACCGTATGTCTGTGATGATGGCGACGGTGTTGGCCGCTTTGGAGCTGGCGGACGAGGCCAACAAATCTGCTGACAGTGCAGACAATCTGCGCGGTCAGATTCAGGGCTATTTGGAAGAAAACGGCAAGACCCGTATGGAACTTGATGCGGCACGCCGTGAGCTGGATCGCCTGCACCGCGAGAACGATTCTCTGCGTGCGCGTTGCGGCATGAACAACGGTTCCTATGACTACTAAACCTGAAATTTTAGCGCCTGCCGGCTCGCCGGAGGCGCTGGTGGCGGCAGTGCGCTGTGGGGCGGACGCGGTGTATCTGGGTGCCGCGGCATTTAACGCTCGCCGCAATGCCGCCAATTTTTCATCTGCACAGCTCAAAGAGGCGGTGGCCTTTTGCCACGCGCGCGGTGTGGCGGTGCATCTGACACTCAACACCTTAGTACGCGATGACGAGCTTTCTGAGGCGTTGCGTGTGGCGGCCGAAGCAGGCGAGATGGGGGTGGATGCCCTCATCGTACAGGATGTGGGGCTTGCCCGCCGTCTGCACACCGCGATGCCGTCAATGCCCCTGCACGCCTCCACACAGCTGTCTTGTCACACCCCTGCCGGCGTCGACTTTTTGCGCGATGTCGGCTTTTCGCGTGTGGTGCTGTCTCGCGAGATGACGAAAGAGGAGATCGCCGCCTGTGTGGGACGCGGCTGTGAGATCGAGGTGTTTGTCCACGGCGCTTTGTGTATGAGCGTATCGGGGCAGTGCTATCTCTCTGCACTTTTGGGCGGCCGCAGTGGCAACCGCGGCCTTTGCGCCCAGCCCTGTCGCCTGCCATTTTCCACAGAAAACGGCAAGGGCGAAGCGGCACTCAGCCTCAAAGATATGTCCCTGCTCGACCACGTCCCCACGTTGTCGGCGCTGGGGGTAGATGCTTTCAAGATCGAAGGGCGTATGAAACGCCCCGAATATGTGGCGGCGGCTGTAACCGCCTATCGCCGTCAGCGTGACGGCGAACCGCTGGATGCTCAGCTGATGGCCGACCTGCAAAATGTGTTTTCGCGCAGTGGGTTTACCGACGGCTATTTCACCGACAGCCGCGGCGCCGCGATGTTCGGCGTGCGCCGCCCCGAGGATGCGCTTGCAACGGCGGATGCACTGTCAAGGCTCACGCCGCTTTATCGCAATGAGCGGCAAAGTGTGCCGGTGACGCTTGCGCTGACCGTCTTGTCGCAAACGCCCATCACCTTGACGGCAACCGATGCCGACGGTCATGTGACCAAGGTGACAGGTGCGTTGCCCGAAACGGTCAGAACAGCACCGCTTTCACACGAGCGTATTACCGAACAACTGCAAAAAAGCGGCGGCACCCCTTTTGCGGTCACCGCCGTAACGATACAAGACGATTCCGCCGTCACCGCTACGGTAGGCACGCTCAACGCCCTGCGGCGCGAAGCGCTCGGCCAACTGTTGCAGATGCGCGAACAGGCTGATGCCAAGGCGTATACCGCCGCCGTGCCGCCTGCCGTATCTGCGCCGCCGCTATCCTACACACGGGTGGTGCGCCTGCAGGATGTGGCACAGTATAGCGGCGACGCTTCTGCCGCCGACTTGTGGATCATCCCTGCAGACACACCTGTTGCGCGTGTGGCGATACCTATCGACCGATTGGGTGTGGAACTGCCGCGCGGTCTGTTCGGCGGTGAAGCGCACTATCGCGAGCGCTTGCGCGCCTGGAAAGTCGCAGGAGTCAAAACGGTGCTGTGCGGCAACATCGGTGCTGTACGGTTGGCGCAGGAGGAAGGCCTGTCCCCCTTGGGAGGCTTCGGGCTCAACATCACCAACCGCGATGCCGCCGCATTTTGGGCGGAAAACGGTGCTGTCGGCAGTGTGGGCTCCTTTGAGCTCACCTTTGCCCAGTGGCGCGTGCTGGCAAAAGACAGCCCCTTGCCTTTAGGTCTGTTTATCTATGGCCGCCAACCGCTGATGCTCACCCGCAACTGCCCACGCCGCAGTGCAGGCGCATCCTGTGCCGATTGTGACGGAGGCGGATTGGTTGACCGCAAGGGACTTTTGTTTCCCACACGTTGCACAGGTGGTTGCACCGAGCTGCTTAACACCGTACGGTTGGAACTGGCGGATAAACGTGATCGGTGGCCGCGCGCTTCCTTTTACTATTGGCATTTTACCGACGAAACTGCCGCCGAGACCGCACAAGTGCTCGAACGCTACACACGCGGCGTGGCGGCCGAAACGGCCGGCACCAAAGGGCTCTACCACCGCGGTGTGGAATGAGCCGATAAACGGAGGTCAAAAAGATGAAGACAAAAAATATACTGTTACTGTTATTCTTACTGCTCGCGGCTATTGTGCTGTCGGGCCTTGTCAGCACACTGACAAAGGATATCGATTTTCTCCAGTGGCTCACCTGGGGCGACTCAGTGGGCTTCGACAATGTGAACATTGACCTGTCGGTGGTCAACATCGGCTTCTCCTTTAAAATGCAGGTGAATGTGTTGCAAATTGTATTTATCGGCGTTGCCCTGTTTGTCTACCGTAAGGTGAGGTGAGCGGCGTGGCTTGGATTTTGGCGTCCGCATCACCCAGGCGGCAGGAATTGCTTGCACGCTTAGGGATTGCTTTTACGGTGGAACCGGCACTGACCGAACCGCCTGCCGACCCCACTTTGCCGCCCGATGAGGCGGTGCTTGCCGTTGCAAGGGCAAAGGCAGAGGAGGTGTTTGCCCATCATCCGCAGGATACGGTGCTGGGTGCCGACACCGTGGTGCTGTTGCCCACTGCTGACGGCGAAAAGATGCTGGGCAAGCCGCAAAACGATGATGAGGCAAAGGCTATGCTCAAAAGCCTTGCAGGCAAGACACACCGCGTGGTTACTGCTGTGTGGCTGTGCAGTCCCAAGGGCGGCGATGGCTTTGCACAGAGTGCCGCTGTCACCTTTTACCCGATGACGGATGAGGAAATTGCCGCCTATGTGGCGACAGGCGAGCCACGTGACAAAGCAGGCGCCTACGGCATCCAGGGTATCGGTATGCGCTATATCCGTGAGATCGCGGGGGATTATTACACGATTATGGGTCTGCCTGTGGCAAGGCTGTGGCATTTTGCCGCCGAACGCGGCGAATTGTCCGAAAACGGCTGAAAAATTTCACTTTTTTCGCAAATGGGTATTGAGAAACGGGTTTGTTTCGTTTATAATCAAAGGATGAGGACAACAATAACAGTTGCGTGTATCATATTCGATTTTGAAAAGGGGAAAGAGAATTATGTTGTTTAATAAAGATATCGGCATCGACCTTGGTACGATGAATACATTGGTGTATATGCGCGGTAAGGGCATCGTTGCGCGTGAGCCGTCTGTTGTGGCGGTTGATGTGAAAGAGGATGCCGTTTTGGCGGTGGGCGCCGAAGCCAAAGAAATGCTCGGCCGTACCCCCGGCTCCATCACCGCTATCCGCCCCCTCAAAGCAGGTGTTATCGCCGACTTTGAAGTGACCAAGGCGATGCTCAAATACTTTATCCGCCAAGCCACCCGTGGCAGCTGGTTCAGCCGTCCGCGCATCATCATCTGCATCCCCTCGGGCGTGACCGAGGTGGAAAGCCGCGCCGTCGAGGAAGCGGCACAGCAGGTTGGTGCCAAGCACGTGGAGCTGATCAAAGAGCCGTTGGCGGCGGCTATCGGTGCAGGCCTCAAAATTGAGGACGCGGCCGGTTGCATGGTCGTCGACATCGGCGGCGGTACTTCCGAAGTGGCGGTTATCTCTTTGGGCGACATCGTGGCAGACTGCTCGGTGCGCACCGCAGGCGACGATTTTGACGAGGCGATCATTGCCTATATCAAGAAGAAGTACAACCTGCTGGTTGGTGAGCGCACTGCCGAAAATATCAAGATCCAGATCGGCTCTGCCTTCCCCTACGAGAACGAGGGCGAGATGGAAGTGCGCGGCCGCAACCTGCTTGACGGCCTGCCCAAGAACATCGTGATCACGGCCGAAGAAGTGCGCGAGGCACTCTTTGATCCGGTCAACGCCATCGTGGATGCGGTGCGCAGCACCTTGGAGCGCACGCCCCCCGAGCTGTCGGCGGATATTATCGAAAACGGCATTACCCTGACCGGCGGCGGTGCCCTGCTGCGCGGTCTGGACACCCTGATCAGCCGCGAGACCGGTATGCCTGTGCAGGTGGCGGAGAATCCGCTTGACTGCGTGGCGATCGGTACGGGCAAATGCTTGGATCTGGGTATGGTCAGCGATTTCCGCGCCAAACGCGGCCGCTGATTTCAAAAGTTAACGAAAAACGGGGGAGAAACGGATGAAACGCTTTTTGCAAAGCGCCGGTTTCAAGGTGTTGGTGGCTGTGGCAGTGTTTTTGCTCTCCATCATCATCTACGGCGCTGTCAGCGGCGGTACGGCCACGGTGCCGGAACAGGTCGCAGGCGGTATCCTTTCTCCCTTGCAATCTTTATTTTCCAATGCGGTGGATGCAGTGGGAGATTTCTTTTCGGGCTGGGGCGATGATACCGTCCTGCGCGAGGAAAACGATCGGTTAAAGCAAGAGCTCAATGATCTGCGCGACCAAATGCTGGACTATGACGATATGAAGCGCAAATATGACCAGCTGGTGGCGTATTTGGAACTTAAGGAACAGCATCCGGACTATCAATTCGCCGATGCATCGGTCATTGCCAAAGATCCCACCGATATCTACGGCAACTTTACCATCGACACAGGTTCTTTGCAGGATGTGGCGGTGGGCGACCCTGTGATACAGGCCGATGGCTTGGTCGGTGTGGTCAGCGAGGTGGGGCTCAACTGGGCGCGGGTGAGCACCATTTTGGATGTGCAGACTCACGTCAGCGCCTATATCAGCCGCTCGGGTGACACCGGCATCACCGCCGGCACGGCGGCGCTGGCGCAAAGCGGCCTGTTGCGGCTTAACAATGTTGACCGCGATGCAGGCGTGCTAAAAGGCGATATCGTCGCCACCTATGGCGGCAGCAGCCAGTATCCGGCACAGCTCAAAATCGGCAAGGTGAAAAGCATTGAGCCGGATTCTGACGGCCTGTCGATGTATGCCATCATTGAGCCATTTGCATCCATTCACGATGTCAGCCAGGTGCTGGTCGTCACCGATTTTGGCGAAAAAACAGCAGATTCTCAATAATTCCCGAGGGGAGGTATCCTTATGCGTGAGCAGGGCAAGCTGAACGCCGGCAACAAAATGCGGCGGTTTCAAGGGCAGTATCTGCACTATGCGGCGTATGGATTCCTCCTGCTTTTTTTATACCTGTTGCAAATGACACCCAACCTGGTGCCGCAAATCCTGGGAGGCCGACCGCTTTTGTTGATATTGGCGGTGGTGTGCATCGGTATGTTCAACGCCCCTGTGGTCGGTGGCATTTTCGGCGCGATCGCAGGATTTGTATGGGATATGTTTTCCGATCGCTTAACAGGTCTTGGCGGCCTGTATCTGATGGCGGTGGGCTGTGCCTGCGGCCTTTTGGTGCAGTTGCTTATGCGCAACAACGCCATTTCGGCGTTTCTTCTCTGCGGCAGTGCCACGGCGGTCTATTTGTTACTGGAATGGCTTATGACCTGTGTGCTGTGGCGATTGGATGGCTCGGTCACCGTGCTTTTACACAGGGTCATTCCCAATTTTGTGTATACCCTGGTGTTGGCCTTGCCTGTCTATTACGTGACACTGGTCATTGCAAAACGCCTTAAAGCGCGCGAATAAACGCGCACCCAAATAAAAACGGAAAGGAGAATGTATATGCCGCAAAAACCCAGTCGGGAATATATGAGTGTCGGACGTACCGTGGGTATCGTGGTGTTTGTATTGCTCGTTTTCGTTGTGTTTTCGGTGCGCTTGTTCCAAATTCAAATTGTTGACGGCGCTTATTATGCCGAGCAGGCCAACAAGGGTACCCAAGTGGAGATTGCGGTGCCTGCGGCGCGCGGTGAGGTGCTGGATACCTATAACCGCCCGATGGTGGTCAACCGCACCACCTATCAGGTGGTGTTCGACAGCTACTATTTTCCTCTTGGCAGTACCGATGAGTTGCGTGTGCAACAGGCGAGTATTATTTTGTCACTTGCCAAGCTACTCAAAACCAACGGGGAAACGTGGCAGGACACCTTGCCCATATCTACCGAAAGGCCTTATACCTTCAAAAAAGGTTACGACAACACCGTTTCCGCGCTCAAAGCTTCACTGCGCCTGGCAGAGTATGCCACTGCCGACCAGTGCATGACGGCGCTGGTGGAAAAATATGGCATTACCTCACTCACAAAAGAACAGCAACGTCTGGTGGTGGGCGTGCAGTATACGATGACCAACCAGGGTTTCCCCGGCGGCATCAAAAGTTACACCTTCTCCACCGATGTGTCCAAGGCAACCGCCACCACCATTATGGAGCAAAGCCGCCGCTTTGTCGGTGTGGACATCGTGACCGCACCGGTGCGCGACTATGTGTCCGGCACCACCGCCTCCCACCTGATCGGCCTGGTTGGCCCTATCTATGACAGTGCCGAGCTTAACGCGCTCAATGCCGCTTCGGGCAAAATATATCAGCTGAGCGACCGCGTGGGTAAAAGCGGCATTGAAAAAGCGCTGGAATCGGTGCTGTGCGGCGTGTCGGGCGTGCGTACCGTCACCAAAGACAGTGACGGCTTGATCATAGGGGAGGAGCTGACCAAAGAGCCCATCCCCGGCGATACGGTGATTTTGACGCTTGACGGCCAACTGCAGCAAAAAACCCAGGATATTTTGGACGCACAGATCAAAGAATTGCGCGCCTCCTCCAACAAAAATATCAACGGCTGTAAAAGCGGCTCGGTGGTCATGCTGGATATGACAGGCGGCGTGATCGTGGCCGCCACGTGGCCCAACTATGACCTGTCCACCTACTACGAAGACTACGAAGCCCTGATCACAGACCCCGACAACCCCATGTTCAACCGCGCACTCGATGGCACCTTTGTCTGCGGCTCGGTATTTAAGCCTGCCGTGGCGGTCGGTGCGCTCAACGAGAAGGTCATCAACGCCTCCACTTGCGTGGTGTGCACCAGAAAATATACCTATTACAGTGACTATCAGCCCAGCTGTATGCACAGCTGTGGCAGAATGAACGTCTCACTTGCCCTTGCCCGTTCCTGCAACTACTTCTTCTTTGATGTAGGACGTCTGCTTGGTATCAATAAAATGAACCTCTATTGCCGTCAGATGGGACTTGGCGAGCTGACAGGCATCGAGGTGGGGGAGAACAAGGGCACGCTGGCAGGCATCGCGCAACGTGAGGCGGCAGGCGGCGTTTGGAACCCCGGTGACACCATCTCCGCCGCCATCGGCCAGGCGGATAACCGCTTCACGCCGTTACAGCTTGCCACCTATTGTATGACGATTGCCAACGGCGGCACACGGTATAAGACGCACCTCGTCAAAAGCACGCTCAGCTATGACGGCACCACCGAAAAGGTGGTGGAGCCTGTGGTGCTGGATAAACTGTCGCTGTCCCCCGGCGTTATCGAAGAGGTGCAAAAGGGCATGGAGATGGCGGTAACCAACGTCCGCTATGGTACGTTGTATAACTATTTCAAAGACGCCACCTACACTGTCGCAGGCAAATCGGGCACAGCCCAAACAGGTATCGCCGGCAAAGACCACGGTACCCTGCTTGCCTATGCCCCTGCCGACAATCCGCAGGTCGCGATCGCGGTCGTGATGGAAAATGGCGGTACCGACGCCTCCAAAAAAGTGGCACGTCAGGTGCTGGATGCCTATTTTGCCACCCAAAGCGGCACACAATCCCCCACGGTTGAGGGTGAATTACTGCCCTAAATCTGCAAAAAATGACCTAAATC
This sequence comes from Acutalibacteraceae bacterium, assembly GCA_045533135.1. Classification (GTDB taxonomy): domain Bacteria; phylum Bacillota; class Clostridia; order Oscillospirales; family Acutalibacteraceae; genus HGM12789. The sequence continues at coordinate 3,840 of JAZSHG010000016.1, read as the reverse complement.
ATAAAAAAAGAGGTTTACTTGACCAAAAAAATATGCTATACTACCACAAATGGGATATTTTTTGGCTGTAAGGACAGGAGGCGTTGCCCCGATGGGAACCACAGTGGTGACCTCCGGAAAAGGGGGCGCCGGAAAATCGACCGTCACAGCAGGGATCGGCTGTGCGCTTGCCAGACGCGGTCAACGTGTGTTGCTTGTGGATGGTGATGCCGGCTTGCGCAGCTTGGATCTGATGCTGGGCGTCGGTGATAAAGCTGTTTTTGATCTGTCGGATGTATTTGCCGGTAACTGTGAGCCGATCCGTGCGATGTATCCGTCGCCTATTTGCGAAGGGGTGTGGGTGATGCCTGCACCGATCGAGCTGGAAAAGCTCTGCACGCCCGAGCAGATGCAGGGGCTCACCAAAGGCCTCTCGCACTATTTTGACCAGATTTTGGTGGATTGCCCTGCCGGCGTTGGCGAAGGCTTTGCTACGGCAATAGCCGGTGCTGATCGCGCCGTTGTGGTGACCACGCCCGATATGGTCTGTGCGCGTGACGCCCAGATCGTGGCCGATTTATTGGCACAGCGCCGTCTGCCTGCGCATTTGGTCATCAATCGGTTGCGCCCTCGCTTGATATGCCAGGGAAAACTTCCCGACGTTGATGAAATTATGGACACTGCAGGTATTCGCCTGTTGGGCCTTGTCCCCGAGGACGAGCAGGTCGCCGTGTCCTGTGCCTATGGCAAACCGCTTCCCGAGGATTCGGCGGCGACCGTTTGCTTTGACAACATTGCTCGCCGTCTTTTGGGAGAGGATGTGTCGTTGGCATCGTTGGAAAAATTAGTAAAAGCGTAAAAGGTTTTCAAAACCGGAAAAAAGGAGGAGCACAAATGAACATTGCTTTGATTGCCCACGATTCTAAAAAAGAACTGATGGTCCAGTTCTGTATTGCCTACTGCGGTATACTCAGTCGACATACACTGTGCGCCACCGGCACGACCGGTAAAATGGTTTCGGAAGCCACCGGTTTGTCTATCACGCGCTATATGAGCGGTGCGCAGGGCGGCGACCAGCAGATTTCCGCCCGCATTGCTTGCGACGAGATCGACCTGTTGCTCTTCTTCCGCGACCCGATGGCCTCCAAAGCTAGCGAGCCTAACGAGAACGATATGCTGCGTCTGTGCGATATGCGCAACATCCCCATCGCCACCAATATTGCCACCGCCGAGGTGCTCATTCACGGTCTCGAGCGCGGTGACTTGGATTGGCGTAATATTGTTAACCCCCGCAGCTGATGCGGTTGTTTGCAAAAAAGGCGCACGGCGTGCGCCTTTTTGTGCGTAGAATATGCAGATACATTGATATGAGAGAGGGATCCCCATGGAACTGATCACCAAGGCTATCCGCGGCACGCAGGATGTTCTGCCCGAGGAGAGCCACAAATGGCAACATATAGAGCAAACAGCACTGGCGGTCGCACGCGACTATGGCTATCGCGAGATGCGTACGCCCGTGTTTGAACACACCGAGCTGTTTATGCGCGGCGTGGGCGAGACCACCGACGTGGTGCAAAAGGAGATGTACACCTTTAAGGACAAAGGTGACCGCTCCATCACCCTGCGTCCCGAAGGCACCGCCGGCGCGGCGCGTTGCCTGCTGGAACACAGCCTGCACAACGGCGCGTTGCCGGTAAAGGCGGCATATATCACCTCCTGCTACCGCTATGAAAAGCCGCAGGCAGGCCGATTGCGCGAGTTTCACCAGTTCGGTGCGGAATGCTTTGGTGCCGCGGCTCCGCAGGCAGATGCCGAGATCATCGCCTTGGCGCGCACGGTGCTGACCACGTTGGGCGTCACGGGCGTGTCGCTACACATCAACTCCATTGGCTGCCCCACTTGCCGCGCCAACTATCACAAAGCACTCACCGACTATTTTGCCGCGCGCCAAAACGAGCTGTGCGGCACCTGTCAGGAGCGCTTGGGCCGCAACCCCATGCGCATTCTCGACTGCAAATCCCCCATCTGCAAGGAGATCGCCGCAGGCGCTCCCGTGATGCTGGATTATCTGTGTGACGATTGCGCCGCCCACTTTGAAGAAGTGCGCGCCTGCCTGGACACCGCCGCCATTCCCTATGAGGTGGACACCGGCATCGTTCGCGGCCTGGATTATTACACCCGCACGGTATTTGAATTTGTATCCGATGCACTCGGCGCACAGGCGGTCGTCTGTGGCGGCGGTCGCTATGACGGCCTGATTGAAGAGCTCGGCGGCCCTCATCTGCCGTCTTTAGGCTTTGCAATCGGCCTTGAGCGTCTGCTGATGGTGCTGGAAGCCAAAGGAGCCCAGTTCCCCGACCCGCCCACCTGTGAGGTGTATTTTGCCCCGATGGGCAAAGAGGCGGTGCGCGCCTGCTTCGGTATGGCAACGCGCCTGCGCGAGGTGGGCGTTGCCGCCGAATATGACATCGCAGGGCGCGGTCTCAAAGCCCAGATGAAATATGCCGATAAGCTCGGCGCGCGCTACACCTTAGTGGTGGGCGACAACGAGCTGGCGACCGGTAAGGCACAACTCAAAGATATGACCACAGGCGAAACGCAAGAGGTGGGACTGGACGACAGCCTTTACACCACCCTCTACAATAAAGCGCTTGACCGCCAGCTGGCCGGTATGGCTGACCTGCTTGGCGGCATGGAGGAGGAATAAACGATGGCAGAAACAGTAAAAGGCTTGCACCGCACCCACTACTGCGGTACTTTGCGCGCCGCTAATGAGGGCGAAACGGTCACCCTATTTGGCTGGGTACAGCGCCAGCGCGACTTGGGACAGCTCATTTTTGTCGACCTGCGCGACCGTACAGGCATCGTACAGCTTGCATTTGACGAATCTACCGCCCGTGACGTGTTTGATAAAGCATTCGCGGTGCGCAGTGAATATGTGCTGGCTGTTGTCGGCAAGGTGCGTATCCGTTCGTCCAAAAACAAGGATATCCCCACAAGTGATATCGAGGTTGCCGTGGACGAGCTGCGCGTGCTCAACAAAGCGGAAACGCCGCCTTTTGAGATCATCGAAAACTGCCCCACCGCCGAGGCGACTCGTCTCAAATATCGTTATCTCGACCTGCGCCGTCCCGAATTGCAGCGCAACCTGATGATGCGTCACCGCATCACCAAGGCCGCGCGCGACTATTTTGATGGTGAAGGCTTTATTGAGCTGGAAACCCCCATGCTCATCAAGTCTACCCCCGAAGGCGCACGCGACTTTTTGGTGCCATCGCGTCTGCATCAGGGCTCGTTTTACGCCCTGCCGCAATCTCCGCAGCTGTATAAGCAGCTGAGCATGGTTGCAGGATTTGACCGCTACGTGCAGTTTGCCCGTTGCTTCCGCGACGAGGACTTGCGCGCAGACCGTCAGCCCGAATTTACTCAGATCGACCTTGAAATGTCCTTTGTCGATGTCGAGGACGTGCTGTCCATCGGCGAAGGCTTGATGCGCCACGTGTTTAAGACGGTGCTGGATGTGGATATCCCCACGCCCCTGCCGCGCCTGCGCTACACGGAAGCGATGGAGCGCTTCGGCTCGGATAAGCCCGACACCCGTTTTGCTATGGAGATCGTGGATCTGTCCGATGCGGTGAAGGATTGTGACTTCGGTGTGTTCAAGGGCGCGCTGGAAGCAGGCGGCACGGTACGTTGCATCACCGCCAAAAACGGCGCCGACACCCTCTCTCGCAAAGAGATGGATAAGCTCACCGAAATGGTGCGCGGCATCGGTGCCAAGGGTATGGCATGGGTGCGCTGGACAGAGGAAGGCGTTTTGTCCTCCTTTGGCAAGTTCCTGACCCCCGAACAGATGGACAA
>JAZSHG010000007.1:0-5179 GCA_045533135.1 Acutalibacteraceae bacterium | reverse complement strand
CGCCGCCGAGCGCCTCATAGGAGGGGTGATAGGTGCGCTCATAAGGGAGCTCATACACCCAATCAAACCGCGCAGTATCGAGCGGCGGCATCGGTGGATTTTGGATCAGAATGCGGTCACCGTGTCGCTGGATCACCGTCTTGCCGCGCACGTCATCCTGCTCATCTTGCTGGATGCGTGCGGCAATGGCATATTGACGCTTGCCCTCGGAAGTAGGAGCGGAAACCTGCGCCAACGTGGGACACTCGGCACAGGGACGGGGGGTATAGTCTGCCGCAGATACCATTACGCAGGTGCCGCGGATATCGTTGATTTGTGCTGGCGTTTGACCTTCTGCCAAACGGCGCGCAATGGCGACACAGGCCTCCTCGCCCATGCCGTATACCAGCCAGTCGGCACCGCTTTCCGCCAAAATGGAGGGGCGCACACGGTTATCCCAGTAGTCATAGTGGGCAAACCGCCGCAAAGAGGCCTCAAGTCCTCCGATAGACAGTGGAATATCGGGATAGACCTCGCGAATCTGGCGGCAATAGACCAGCGTGGCGCGGTCGGGGCGTGCGCCGGCCTTTCCGCCGGGGGTGTAGACGTCCTCACTGCGCTTGCGCTTGGCGGCGGTATAGTGCGCCACCATGGAGTCTATGTTGCCGGCACCCACAAAAAAGCCGAGCTTGGGACGCCCAAAGCGTGTGAAATCCGTCGCCGATCGGGGTTGTGCCAACACGCACACCCGAAAGCCCTCGGCTTCCAGCACGCGTGAGATGATGGCTGTGCCGAAGCTGGGATGGTCAACGTAGGCATCGCCTGTGACCACCACGATATCGGGGGCATCCCAGCCGCGCGCACGCATCTCGGCGGCAGTAATGGGTAAAAAAGCCATAGTTAATCCTCGCTTGTTGCGTTCATTTCCAGCCATTGCTGGCGGGTGATGAGCACCTGACGGGGCTTACTGCCCTCGTGAGGGCCAATCACACCGCGCTGTTCCATCTCGTCCATCAGACGGCCTGCACGGGCATAACCCAGGCGCAATTTGCGCTGTAACATCGAGGTGGAAGCCATACCGGCATCAATGACCGCTTCAATGGCCTGCGGCAACATCTCGTCGCCGCTCTCATCGCTGAAATCTTCATCACCCTTGGCGGCAGATTTGCCACTTGCCGCTGCCTGACGGTCAATTTCTTCGATGATCTTTTCATCATAGACGGTCTCTTCCGAAGGCTTGAGGAAGTCGACCACCGATTCTACTTCGCGGTTGCTGACAAAGCAACCCTGTACACGAATAGGCTTGCTCATGCCTACAGGCATGAACAGCATATCGCCCTTGCCGAGCAGTTTCTCGGCGCCGCTTGCATCCAAAATGGTGCGCGAGTCCACCTGCGACGCCACAGTGAGCGCCAAACGGCTGGGGATATTGGCTTTGATAAGGCCTGTGATGACATCGACGGAGGGGCGCTGGGTAGCAATGACCAGGTGCATACCGGCGGCACGTGCCATCTGTGCCAGGCGGATGATGGCATCCTCCACCTCGTTGGCGGCCGCCATCATCAGGTCGGACAGCTCGTCGATGACGATCAGGATTTGCGGCATCGTTTGCAGTTTGTCACTGCGAGAAGCAAGCTGGTTGTAGGATACCAGGTCGCGTACATTGTTTTCGGCAAAAATCTGATAACGGTCAAGCATTTCTTTGACCGCCCAGTTGAGCGCCCCTGCCGCCTTGCGGGGGTTGGTGACCACAGGCACCAACAGATGGGGAATGCCGTTGTAAACGCCGAACTCCACCTGTTTGGGGTCAATGAGCAGCATACGCACCTCGCTGGGCGAGGCGTTATAGAGAACGCTTTGGATCATCGAGTTGGTGCAGACGGATTTACCCGAACCGGTGGTGCCTGCAATGAGCAGGTGAGGCATCTTGGCAAGGTCAGCCAGCACGATCTTGCCGGCAATATCGCGGCCCAGTGCCACGGTCAGCTTGCTCTTGTTGGCGCGGAATTCCTCAGAATCCAAAAGCTCACGCAAGCAGACGGTGTTGGACACGCGGTTTGGCACCTCGATGCCGACGGCGGCCTTGTTGGGGATGGGTGCTTCAATACGCACACCCGTGGTGGCCAAACGCAGGGCAATATCGTCAGCCAGGTTGGTGATACGGCTGATTTTAACGCCTGCGCTGGGTTCAAGCTCATAGCGCGTGACCGAAGGGCCGCGTGAAATGGCAACTACGCGCGTGCTCACGCCGAAATCCTGCAAGGTGTTGACCAGCGTTTCGGCATTTTGCCGCAGCTCCTGTGCCGCTTTTTCATCGCTGACACGAGAGGCCTCGTCCAGAAGGGAAAGCGGCGGCTTGCGATAGGTTTCGGTGGGCTTTTGTGTATCGATCTGTGCGGCGACCTCGGCCGCCTCTTTGTTGATCTCCTCTTTGGTGGCCGCCTTTTCGCCCTTGCGTTGTTTTTCAGCGATCAAATCTTTGACACGCACAGGCGGCTTGTTGTTTTCGGCGTGCATATCCTGTGCCGCCTTTTGCAGGGTGGAGAAGGGGGAATCCTCGTCGTTTTCGGAGGACTTGATGATGTCATCAATCGCAAGGTCGGTGGCAGAGTTTTCCTCGGTCACACGCTCGCCGTTGTCATCATCTTCATCGGGGTATCCTTCACCCATTTCAACATCGATCTCAGCATTGTTGCGCCGCCGCTCAATGCTGTTTTCACGAGCGGTCTCAATGCTTTCCTTGGTCTTTTTAACAGGCTTCCACAGCGCTTTGAAAAAGCTGATGATGGTACTGCCGGATACCAGCAGTATATACACGAAAATGAGCAAAATGCTGACAACCTTGGAGCCGACATCGTCAAACAGTGCGCGCAAGGGGAAACCGACGGCGGCACCCAGCCAGCAGTCGCCTTGCATCGCCACGCCACTGCCAAAAGCGGCGTCCAGCGCCGCTTTGTAAGAGGCGGCTTGCGAAGAGATAAAAATATGTATTGTGGCGGTCAGCAGCATCAGCAAGAGGCCGCTTTTGAAGATGGCTTTGGTGGGGGAGGTGGAGGGCTTCTCCATCGAGAGAACCACCGCCACATATCCGATGAGGATGGTCAGCAAAAACGCGCCAAAGCCGAAAACGCCGTAGAAGAAGCGGCGCAGACTGCCCCACAGACTACCTCCATTGATAAGCAGGATGAACAAAAGCAATATTGCACCGGCAAACAGGAAAATAGCGGCTGTTTGCCGACGTGTGCGAGAAACCTTTTTGGCATCCGGTTTTTTGGCGACAGGCTTTTTGGTGCCATTCTTTTTAGAAGAGGATTTGCGTTTGGCCACGAAAGACCACTCCTTTGTCTATGTAGTCGGCGTAAAACGCCGTGTTACAGTATGCGTTCGTAAAGTGCGTCCAGCGCATCGGACAGGGAACCCAGTTGGTCAATAAGCCCCTCGGCAACAGCGTCTTTGCCATCGAGAACCGTACCGACATCGGTGACCAACTCGCCCGTGTTCATGCACAGCTCGGAAAAACGCCCCTTTTTGATGTGGGAGTGCGATACCACAAAATCGGTGATGCGCTCCTGCATTTTTTGGAAATAGGTGAAGGCCTGCGGAACACCCAGCACCAAACCGTTGGTGCGCACAGGGTGTATGGTCATTGTGGCCGATGGAACGATAAACGAACGGTCGGCCGCGACCGCGAGCGGCACGCCGATAGAATGACCACCGCCGAGCACCAGCGAAACGGTCGGTTTTTTCATCCCAGCGATCAGTTCCGCCAGCGCCAGCCCTGCCTCAATATCACCGCCAACGGTGTTGAGCAAGAAAAGCACTCCCTTGATGTCGGGGCTTTCTTCAATAGCCACCAGTTGCGGCATCACGTGCTCATATTTGGTGGTCTTATTTTCGGACGAGAGAGCATAGTGCCCCTCAATTTGTCCGATAATGGTCAGGCAGTGGATACTGCTGTTGCCATCGGTGGTGACAGCACCCGTTTCCACTGTATCTTTGAGTTGATCCTGCAACCGTCCAAACGGCTTGTTTTCACGCTTTTCGGTGTTTTCTTCGGACATAATACCTCACCTCACGGGATAGTATGTCCTACGAAAAAAGGCATTATTACTTATTATAGCAGAAGAAACCGACAAACGCAAGAGTAAGCCGCAACCATACGCAAAAAATCGCCGTATGCGCAAAGCATACGGCGATTTTTTATAACATTTCCTCAAAAGAGGTGATATAGCGGTCGACAAATTGCGTGATAGCTTCGCGGTCGCTTTCGGAAGAGGCATCGTAGACGCCCACGGTGCAAAGGCCTGCCTGCTTGGCTGTTTGCAAAGCGGTGATGTTGTCGTCGAAAAACCATACCTCGTCGGGGGCAAGATCCAGCTTCTCACAGACGCAATGGTAAATGGCAGGGTTGGATTTGGACAGCCCCAAATCATCGCAGGAGTGAGAAAACACCAGGCTGTCATACAGTCCCAATCGCTCCAGACAGGGGCGTGCAAGCACCTGCGGCGTGGCGGTAAGCACACCCATCGGGATGCCTTTTTCCCTGAGGCTTTTGATGTATTCCACCACAAAAGCTTTGGCGGAAATGCGGTTGGCATAGGCGTCATACATCCGCTCGCCCAACACTTTCAGGATCTGCTCTTTGGGCAGATCGAGCCCCAGCTTTTGCAGGTACTCGGCCGTGCCGTCAGCGCCCAGCGGCGTGATAATTTGCACAAATCTGTCGGGCACTTCCAGTTGCGCGTCAATGAGAAACTGTTTCCACATATCGCCCCAGGTGGGCATGGAGTTGATCAGCGTACCGTCAAGATCAAAGATAGCCCCTTTCATTCTGCATCCTCCCGTGTCAGCTTGGCAAAGTTAGCCATGATTTTTTTGACACCGACGGTGTCAAACTGCACCGTCAGCAGGAAATCGTTCCCCATTGGTTTGATAGCGGTGATCGTGCCTGCGCCAAAGGTAGCGTGGGTTGCGCGGTCACCCACTTGCCAGTGCTGACCACTGCTTGCGGCAGGCACAGGCTTTTGGGGCGCGGCGCTGACCGCTTGCCCAAAACCGTTGGTAAAGCGGTTGGCGGCAGGCTTTTCGACAAAATCGGCATGCCGCTTGGCAGGCTTTTGCGCATAGGTATTGTCCGACGGCGTATCTCCCCAACGGTGACGCGCAAACCCGTCGCCAAAACCGCCGGTATAGCCGCCAA
>JAZSHG010000034.1:0-2157 GCA_045533135.1 Acutalibacteraceae bacterium | reverse complement strand
ACCACGCAGAAAACACTGTATATCACCTTTGATGCCGGCTATGAAAACGGGTACACCGCCACCATATTGGATACGCTGAAAAAGCACAAAGTGCCTGCTGCCTTTTTTGTGGTGGGACACTATATCGAAACGGCCCCCGATATGGTCAAACGCATGGTGTCCGAGGGGCATTTGGTGGGCAATCACACCGATCACCACTACGATATGTCAAAGATCTTAAGCTTCGAGGCGTTTTCACAGGAGGTGACGGCGCTGGAGAAAAAATATGAGGCGGTCATAGGAAAACCGATGACAAAGCTCTATCGTCCGCCGCAGGGGAAATATAATGAACAGAATTTGCAATTTGCCAAACAGCTCGGCTATCATACCTTCTTTTGGAGCTTGGCGTATGTGGATTGGTATGTGGATGACCAGCCCTCTGCCGAGCAAGCGTTCAAAAAACTGCTTCCGCGCGTGCATAACGGTGCTATTTTACTGTTGCACAGCACCTCTGCCACCAATGCACAGATCCTGGATGAGCTGCTTACGCGATACGAGGATATGGGGTATACCTTTGGCAAACTCACCGACTTGTATAAGGCCTAAAAAGAGCCTGCATCTGATGATGCAGGCTCTTTTTACTTGCTTAAAACAAGATCTTCTGGCGAAGGGTGGCCGCTTGCTCTTTGGTCAACCGATAGTATTTGACCAGTGGGGTGAGGGTATGTCCGTCAACCGTTACGGCCTGTTCCTGTTCGGGCAGTCCGGTAACCCCATCCAAAATCTCACCATAGAGCAGGTCGCCGTCATGATACCGACCCAAAGTGTCCTTTTCCACGGCGCCATTCAGCTGGGCATCCAACAGGTCGCGGTGTGTCTTGGCGCAGAGAAGTCCCTCCGCAAACCGCATCGTACAGCAAAACTCTGCTTCATACAGATCAGCCTTGAGGGTGTCACAGGTAGCGCTTATGGTAGTTTCAGTGCCGGCGCCGCCATTGGGGCGCTGGGAAGAAGCCAAGCCGTTGTGCCAGATGCGGCGCGCCAACGTGAGCGCCGCTTCATCGCCCACCAGCTCATACAGCTGGATCGCCACCATCAGCGAGTCCACAATGGCGCAAGGCTCCGTCCAGGTATCACCCTTGCCCCACCAGTTGAAGTTTTGGTAGGTATAGGTCATGCCGCCATCATTTAGGTAGGTGTTCCAAATGCTGTAGGCACCGTCAAGATAGCGCTTGTCGCCGGTCAGGCGGTAAAGCCGCAGCATACCGCGCGCGGCGGTCAAGCTGCAGTGCGTTTGTGCCTGCAAAGCCACCTTGTCGATAGCCACAAACACGTCGATCATCTCGTCCAAAAGGGCCAGCGCGCGCGCATCACGGGTGATTTCGTAGTAGTCCGAAAGACCGTCGACACTCATAAAAGCACAGCCGATATCGGTGGATAACCGCCATCCGTCGATCACGCCGGCGGTGTGACCGCTGACGCCGCCGCCATTATCGGGGCGGTCGATGGGATAGGTGGCAAACCGACCGGCGGTGGGTAAAAACAGATGCTCAAACACATTGGTCATACGGCGCAAGTCTGCGGGGTCGTTATCCAGGCGATAGACCGCGCAAAGGGCGCGCAGATACCAGCTGTGGCTGGAGAGCTGTTGTTCAAAGATGATTTCCTCGGCGAGAGGGCCGAAAAAGTCGTGTTCGTTGGTCTTTTCGTCCAGCACCGCACGCATTTGCGGCATACAAGGGACGATCTGCCCCGTCATCTTGGCGTGGCAAGCAAAGGCGAGCAGTGCGCGCCCTTCCTTGTCGCCGGGCCAATCGTAGGTGGGCGGGGCAAATACTTCGCCGATCTGATAATACGGCTCGCAAAGCCGTTCGAAATTCTTTTGAATGCGGCAGGATAATTCCTGCTCGGTCAACGGCAACATAGCACTCATAACAAACCTCCGCAAAGACAAATACTGTTATCCACAATATACCACGCCACCGTGTTTGCCGTCAATGGCTTTTTGTGGGGAGTTGATGGCGTGGCGGCGACAAAATGCCAAAAGGGACAAAGGCGATGGCCTTTGTCCTGCTTGCTATCAGTGTTATTCCACAACGATAATGGTATGTACGCCGAATTTCTCCACGTCCACGTGGATGTATTCGCCGTCGAAGGTGTAGTTCGGGGTGATATTCT
>JAZSHG010000237.1:0-2119 GCA_045533135.1 Acutalibacteraceae bacterium | reverse complement strand
GCAGGGGGACAGCTCGATAGCGCGGCAACCCACGTCGGCAATATGTATGCCCAGCACCTCTTCCGCCAAGAAGGCGGCAGGGGCAGAAGACCAGCCGTGGCACAGGCTGTGGCGGAAGCCTTCGTAGCAGTAAGCGCCGTTGTCACCGTGCACGTCCGACACCCCCTCGCGAGGCAGTTCATCTATACGGATAACAGGCTTGGATACCCAATCCATATTGAAGTCTTCAAAGAAGGTGGTGGCACCCACGTCCAACATGGCACCATAATAGGTACGCAACAGGCCGAGCGCATCGGTCACAGACTCTTTCGCCACCGCCTTGAGCATATAATAGCTCATAAAGGTGGAGAAGCCCTTGGCACCGTCCTCGCGCAGGAAATTGGCCATCTCCTTGCTGTCGGCGACCTCGGCCATCGACATGATGGCGGCGGAGGGCTTGGCACCGCGATGGTCAAAGGCGCAGGCTTTAAGCGCCGCCTGCTTTTGACGGCAGAGGGCCGCCGCATCGCTGTCACCGTACAGATCTGCCAACACGGCCGCCGCGCCCATCGCCCATGCGAGCAGGGCGCGCACACCGTCCACGCGGCAGGGCAGGTTGTTGGTCGACCAGTCGAGGAATTTCGACTCGATCGCATCTGAGCCGTCATCGCCGATCTGCGCCGCCAACTGGCGCATCAGCGCGAGCGCATAAGATTTATGTTCTGCCAAAAAGGCTTTGTCGCCACTGTAATAATACCAATCGTGCACAAGAATAAGCCACCACATGGAATAGGCAGGCATATCCGACATATAGCGCGGAAGCGGCGTGCTCTCGCGCGCAAAGCGGATCGCATCCTCCATCACGCCGCAACAGCCGAACACCGTGCGGATGGTGAGCATTTCGGGGTGCATATCCCCCACCCACACCAAGCGGTCACGCTTGATGCCGTCCCACAGCTTCTTTTGCATACTCAGGTGGCAGGTGTAGGCACACACGTCATAGATGCGGTTGAGCTGTTCATCGTTGCAGGAGAAGCCGCCCAAATACGGCAGGTCGCGGTAGATCACGGTAGCGCCCAGTGTTTTGAGAAGCAGGGTGGTGTTGGGACTCAAAAGCCGCACCAGCACGAAGCGGAAACCCGTTTCCCCGATTTCCTGATCGCTATAAGCAGGAATCGTCACCTGCATATCGCGGGTGGAATGATCGTTGGTGGCGTTTTTGACGCCAACGGTGCTCAGCGCTTCCGTCACCGACTCGCCAAAGGTCAACTGCACGTTGGCATAGCGTTCACCGAAAATGAGATAGGTGAGCAATCGCGCCGCACCATGGATCTCTTGACCGAAATCCAAAAGCACCGCCGCTTCTTCATCCGAGCCGTCATTTTTGAGGGTGGTATATTCGTATTCGGTATAGGCGATTTGTAAAGAGCTCGGTTTGAGCAGATTTTCTGCATTTTCCACCTTGCCCCACGTTTTCATCACACGCACAGGCCAAACCGGGCGGCGTACACGCGTGTCCGCTTCGCCGAATTTCAGTTGATTGATCATAATAAACTCCTTTTAGACCTCATCGGTATACTGTAAAATGTTGGTGGTGATATAATCCACGCCCCAGTCGCACAGGGTGGCGGCAGTTTGCGGATCATCGCACGTCCAGCAGTTGACCACCAGTCCCAGTTCGTGCATACGGGCAATATTTTCGGCGGTAAGGAAACCGTAGTGCACGTCCACATCGATGCGGCGCGCCGCCATATCCTGTAGCTGTTCATCAGACAGCTCACCGCTCAAAAACTGCAGGGACAGCGTATCGTCCAGCTCACGCGCGCGGCAGAGGTTATCATACCAGAAGGAAATGAAAACGAGCTGCTTTTTATCATAATAACGCTCAACCAATGCCAACAGCTCTTGCAGATGCTCCTTTTCAAAGACACCTTTCAGTTCCAGTACACACACCTTGTTGTAGCGACTGCATATGCGGAAATATTCCTCGGGCACAGGCAACTGCAGGCCGCCGCGCACCCCGCCGCCTCTATCTTTGAGCGACAGCGCACGCAACTGCGCGAGGGTGGAGCTTTCGACAGGCAGATCCTCCGTAGCCACGCGGCCCGTCACATTGTCGTGGATCAAGATATAGTGACCA
>JAZSHG010000258.1:0-4904 GCA_045533135.1 Acutalibacteraceae bacterium | reverse complement strand
TGTGCATATGCTGTGCGGCAATGCCGCTTTTGCCGCCTTTGAGCGGCTGTATCAAGCCTCCCTTGCCGCCGCATCGGCGCTGTCGGTCAAAACCGACGAGCTGCCCGAAGCGGGCGCGCGCCTGCTTTTGGCGCGCGAGGAGGATAAACACAAGCTGGCGGCGGCACACCGTGAATGGGCGGCGCAAAAGGCCGCCACGCTACCCGAAAACCAACCCTTCTGCGGCGTCTTTTTGCTCGAAGCCGACAGCGACACCCTACAGCGGTTGGTCAATGCCGCCGTTGAAAAAGGCAACCGCATCGCCGCCGCCCTCGTAGGGGACGACAAAAACGGTTGGGTGGGTGTCATCGGCAGTGAGCAGGTGGATCTCAAAACCACCGCGCAAAAACTGCGCGAGGGCTTAAACGCCCGTGGCGGTGGCAGTCCCACCCGTTGGCAGGGGCGCTTAGCCGCTACCGAAGCCGAGATCACGGCCTTTTTACAATCGCTATAAAAGAAAAGTCCCGACGCACAATGTGTCGGGACTTTTCTTTTATTTGCAGTAGGTTTCAACGTAGCAATCGATGGCTTTGGCGATGATCTCACGCGCCGCATCGGCGCCCTTGACCTCGTTGACCGCGGTCTGTTTGCCCTCCAACTGCTTATACACCTTGAAAAAGTGGGACATTTCCTCGAAAATATGGGTGGGGATCTGCGAAATGTCGGTATAGGTGTTGTAGGTGGGATCGTTAAAGGGAATGGCAATGATCTTTTCATCAAAGCGCTCGTTGTCGATCATCGAAATGACGCCGATAGGATAACACCGCACGGTGGTCATGGGGTACAGACTCTCCGAGCAAAGCACCAGCACGTCCAGCGGATCCAGATCGTCCGCATAGGTGCGAGGGATAAAGCCGTAGTTGGCAGGATAGTGGGTGGAGGTGTAGAGGATGCGATCAAGCCGCAAAACACCCGTTTCCTTGTCCAACTCATACTTGCACTTGCTGCCCTTTTCGATCTCAATAACCGCCAAAAAATCATCAGGGGTGATGCGCTTGGGGCTGACGTCATGCCAGATATTGTTCATAGAAATCCTCCGTTTTGGATATGGGATCAGTCGTTGGTCTCAAAAAACGCCTTATGCACCGCGGCAACCGCACGGTCAGCATCGGCCAGTGCGATCAGCACGGAAATTTTGATCTCGCTGGTGGAGATCATCTCGATGTTGATATCCGCATCGGCGAGCGCCTCAAACATCTTGGCGGCAACGCCCTCATGGGTTTCCATGCCTGCGCCAACGATGGACACCTTCGCACATTCGGTATCATAGCGCAGGTCTTTGGCGCCCATGCGCTCGCAGAAATCTTTAAGCGCCTCAACGGCATCCGCGCCGTCCTCGGCAGGCACAGTAAAGGTGATATCCTTGGTGCCGTCACGGCCGACAGATTGCAGAATGATATCCACGTTCACGTGGGCGCGTGCCACCAACGAGAAGACTTTGAAAGCAATACCCGGCTCGTCGGGCAGACCGACGACCATCACACGACCTACGCTGGTATCCTTGGCAACGCCTTTGATCAACATTTTTTCCATTTTTGCAACCTCCATTACTCGAGTGCCCGGCACTCGGTTTAAGCTGGACAGCACCTCCAGCTCGACATTGTATTTTTGCGCCATTTCGACAGAACGATTGTTGAGCACCTGCGCGCCCAGAGAAGCCAACTCCAGCATCTCACCGTAGGTGATCTCATTGAGCTTGCGCGCATTGGGGATCTTGCGCGGATCGGCGGTGTAGACGCCTTCCACATCGGTGTAGATCTGGCACAGATCCGCGTGCATGCTCGCGGCAATGGCCACCGCACTGGTGTCCGAGCCGCCGCGGCCGAGCGTAGTCACGTCCTCGTTGCGGTTGAGACCTTGGAAGCCGGCAACGACCACGATACGGTTTTTATCCAGCTCGGTGCGAATGCGCTCGGTGTTGACACGCTTGATGCGCGCGGAACCGTAGGTGGAATTGGTGACGAAACCGGCCTGCCAGCCGAGCAGTGAGGTCGCAGGACAACCCAGTGATTCGATCGCCATCGCAAGCAGTGCAATGGAAATCTGTTCACCGGCCGCCATCAGCATATCCATCTCACGTTTGCTGTTTTTCTTGCCGAGCTCCTTCGCCTTGGCGATGAGGTCATCGGTGGTGTCGCCCTGTGCAGAAACGACCACGACCACCTCGTTTCCTTGCTTATACGTGTCTGTGACGATACGCGCCACATTGAGCAGGTGTTCGGTGTCGCGCACCGAGCTACCGCCAAATTTTTGAACGACCAACATAAAAGATCCCTCCGATCAGTCTTGCGAAAGTGTAAATATACGCAGGCAGGACAGGGGTTCAACACCCACCGCCGCCAAACGGCTTGCCAAATCTGTAACGGTCATAAACGCGGTGCGCAGTACCGCCTGCCCTTTAGGCACGCCGGCGGCAATGAGCTGTTCCGCTTCGGGCAATGCGGCTTTGGCCGCCGCCAGATCCATTGCATCGAGCCGCACCATAAAGCGATATGCCTCATCGTTGGCACAGGCCACATAGGTGGGATAACCGCTTTCCCAGAAAAGATATTTGCGCGCCGACAAGTGCTTGACCTCGTCGATCACGTCCGCAACCACGGCGCTGGCGGTAGGCAGCTTACCTGCGCCGCGCCCATAGAACACCACGTCACCGATCGCGTTGCCGCGTACCATAATGGCGTTAAATACATCATTGACATCTGAGAGCAGATTATTCTTTTCCACCACCATCGGCGCAACCATGGCGTGCAAACGGCCATCCTCCAGCTTGCGCGAGCGACCGATCAGCTTGACCGCACCGCCACAGGCGGCGGCACAAGCCACGTCATCGGCGGTGATGTTGCGAATGCCCTCTGTCTGCACCTGCTCGGGCAGTACGTGCTTGCCAAAAGCGAGCGAGGCGAGAATGCAGATCTTGCGGCAAGCATCCGCACCGTCAACGTCTGCCGACGGATCGCGCTCGGCATAGCCGTTCGCCTGCGCAAGGGACAGCGCCTCGTCATAAGAAAGCCCCTCGCCGATCATCTTGGTGAGCATAAAGTTGGTGGTGCCGTTGAGAATACCGGCCACCTCTGTCACCTCGTTGTCTGCCAGACACTGATCCAGCGGACGCAGGATCGGAATGCCGCCGCCCACGCTCGCCTCGAACAAGAAGTTCAGGTTGCGACTACGGGCAAGCGCCAACAGCTCATCACCCTTGGCGGCGACCAGCTCCTTGTTGGAGGTGACCACGCTCTTGCCACTCTGCAAGCACCGCTTAACAAAGTCATAAGCAGGCTTAAGTCCGCCCATCGTTTCCACAACAATGCGGATCTCGTTATCCTCCTCAATATCCTCAAAACGCTTGGTGAAGCAATCAGCCAGCGGACTGTCGGGGAAGTCGCGCAGGTCAAGGATCCGCTTCACACGAATATCGTCACCGGCTTTGTGGGAGATGGCGGCGGCATTTTGCAGTAAAACCTGCGCCACACCGGAGCCAACCACGCCGTGACCCATAATAGCGATGGAAATCATACAGTTAAAAGTCCTTTCTGTGGGTATTCTGTGGGTAAAACCGACCGCGCGCGGTTATACTAAACCGGCGGCATGCCGTTGGATACGCGCAATACTTTCCACACCGTCGAGCTTGCCGAGCGATTGCACAAAATCGGCAAAGGGCAACGACAACCTGTCGGTACGGGCGGAAATGGAAACAGAGGCAAGTGCGTCAACAGGAATGCTCTGGTTGACCGTCAAAATGTTGGCGTGCGCCGCTGCAAACGCGGCAAGCAGATTGGAAAGCACACCGGGGCGGTCTTGCAAAATGCAATGTACCGTGAGCAACTGGCTGTCATCGCCGCCGCTGTAAGGAAATACCGCGTCTTTATACTTATAAAACGCACTGCGCGAGATACCTGCCATACGAGCGGCCTCTGCCGCCGAAGCGGCACGCCCTGCGGCCAAAAGCTGTTTGGCTTCCAACACACGCAAGAAAACGTCGGGCAACACATTGGCATCCACCAGCAACATTGGGGTGTGGGAAACAGCCTCTTCCACAGTGGCACCTCCTTTTTGTAGTCCGTAACTCGCGGACAGGTGTATTGATGGCAGAAACAAATATACCACAAACCGTGTCAAAAAGCAAGTCACAAATGTCTTAAAAGCTGAAAAAGCCACAACTTTTTCGGTATTCCGCCACTGACGGACAGGTGTGCGTGAGTGTTTACTGCGGATACACAAACTGCCCCCTTGCTTGGCAAAATGCACAAAAAAGAACAGGAGCGTGAACGGGTGGAATCTCCCTCCATTTCTCGCCGCCGCACATTTCTCATCAACGCCGCCTATCGGATTCTTTGGGTGGCGCTGGCGCTGGCGGCATTTTGGTTTTTAAAGGCGTATCTGTTGCCGCTGGTTACCGCCCTGTTGTTTGCGGCGGCCTTGCAACGTCCGCGCCATTGGCTGGAAAAGCGGCTGTGGGGCGGCAGTAAGGCGGCGGCAGGGATATTGGTGGGCTTGATGCTGGCAGTGCTCGCGCTGGCCATAGGCCTGATTGTGTGGCGTATAGCGGCGTTTGTCGGTGAACGCAGTGCAGGGGAGTGGGCGGCCCTTATCAACGATGCGTGGGAGCGTGTGGCGCAGGGCGTCGAGCGCGTGGCAGGTGGATGGACAAAGGATGCGCCCGGTGTCAGTGAGCGCTGGCAGGCACTTTGGGCAACGCTCAAGGAAAACATCCCACAAGCGCTGTTTGGCGGTATCAGCAACGCGCTTAGCGGTGTGTTGCCGCGCTTCTTCGCACGATTACCCTTTCATCTGTTTGGCGCGGTGATTTTTGTCGCGGCAACCACCCTGCTCACGGTGGAATATGACCGCGTGTGGAATTTTGCTCT
>JAZSHG010000076.1:0-3881 GCA_045533135.1 Acutalibacteraceae bacterium | reverse complement strand
TACCAATGATGGCACCAACAATACCGCCAACCACGGCACCTCCAATACTTTTTGCAATAATATCGCCCCATGGAAAGGTGCTTACCTCCTCTTTCAAAGAAGTATCCACATCAAAGGCTATACTGTCAACAATACTATATATTTCTTCATATTGTGAATCGTTAAATGGTGTTGCGGACTGAAATGTCAACGTGTAATTTTCCTTATTGACAATCGTCATAAATTCACACAAATAGTAGCCCAAGGTGGAATCGACATAATCCAGCTTGGCAAATTTATATTCGTTTTTATAAATGGAATACTCTTCTGCTTTTTGTTTTTCGGCAAGGGCTTCTGCGCATTCCCAAACGTCTTCGTCGCTATAATTCGACAAGTTTGCCACGCCGGTATCTACAGATGCTTTTCTGATAAACAGCTCTATATATTCTCCGTCTGCATAAAATAAAACGGCATTCATATAGGCGTGGTTATTGTAAAGAATATGATGTATGTCATCATAAGACATGCCAAACTCATCCAAATGGGGATTGTTTTGTATATTGTCTCGTGTAAACACATACCAAGAAGAATCATCAAGGTTAATCTGCATATCTGTGCCACTTAGCTGATATGTTTCGGCGCATACAGTTAGGGGGGATATCATCATCACACAGATAAGTGCCGTTACCAAAATACATATGCTTCGTTTCATAGCCATACCTCCATATATCAATAGGATTATCACGTTACGTGCGCACGCATTTTACATATCCCTTGTCATCATCTTATTCCAGCCAATCGAACTGTGCGGTGGTTTGGCAGGCAAGAGCTTGCGCGATTTCTGCCTGCACATCTGCCGCCACGTCAAAAATAATATCCTTTTTAGCGATGCCAAAGCTTTGCGCCGTTTCCAGCACTATGGTGGCTTCGTCTATGTCTTTGACCGTCACAATCGCCACGCCGCCGTATTTTTTAACGAGCGGGAACACCGCCGTCATATTGTCGGTGTCGATATTGCCCACAAGCGCCTTGCCGTTATAGTGCCGCAACGCGGCTTCCAAGGCGGCAGGGGAGTGGGCGCACAGCAACAAGGGCAGGCGCACCATCGATTGCAAGGCGCAAACGGTATTTTTAAGTGCGGCAACCTCATCAACGCCCTCCACGGCAACATCCACTACCAAGACTTCGGCATCCTCGTCCTGTTGATCCATCGCCTCGTCGGTGACGTAATCCATATCCTCATCCATCAGCGCGGCGGCAAATTCCGCGTTGCCGGAGGCAACCAAGCGATTGCCGACAACCACCGTATCACCGTCCAAAACCAATGCGTCACTGCCGGTAGACACAACGGTCTGTTGTTTATCCACCACCGCCTTTGCCGAAAAACCGCTCGTCTTACTCACCAGCGCTTCGATATAGGCAGGTGTCGTGCCGCAACAGCCGCCAACCGCGCCAAGTCCCTTTTGCACAAGCGCGGCAACGTCTGTGGCAAACTCGTTCGTGTCCACATCATAGCTGACCTTGCCATCTACCATCTGCGGTAAGCCGGCGTTGGGCTTCAAAAACACAGGCACCGACGCATGCGCCAACAGCTCATCGGCTACGCCTGCGAGCTGTTTGGGGCCAAATGAGCAGTTAGCGCCCACCCCATCAACGCCCAAGCCTTCCAGCATGGTCACCATAGCGGCAGGCGTTGCGCCCATCATCAGCCGCCCACCCTGCGCATAGGCGTTGGACACCAATATGGGCAGATCACTGTTTTCCTTAGCGGCAATCACGGCGGCTTTGGTTTCAAGGCTATCGCTCATCGTTTCGATAATGATGAGATCCACACCGTATTGCACGCCCAGCTTTACGGTTTTGGCAAACACCGCCACCGCATTTTCAAAGGACAAATCGCCAAACGGCTCGAGCAGTTTTCCTGTGGGGCCAATATCCAAGGCGACAAAGCGCGGCTTGTCGGCGCTTGCCGCTTTGCGTGCGGCAAGGGCATTGTCCACCGCCGCTTTGATGACCTGCTCGAGTTCGTCATCGCTGTATTTAAAGGTATTGGCACCAAAGGTGTTAGTAGACACCACGTGACTGCCGGCGTCGTAATATGCTTTATGTACCTGCTGAATGACGTCGGGGTGGGAGATATTCCAACGCTCCGGCAATTCGCCGGTGGTCAATCCGTGCGCCTGTAGCATCGTCCCCATACCGCCGTCGAGATAGATGATATTTGTTTTGAGATATTCCCTAAAATCCAAGTTCAACACCTCTTTTACAATTCTGTTTTCATTATAGCACCGTTTTGGCAAAAATCAAGGCAAGAGAAAACGGGGCACTCAAACGAGTGCCGCGTTTTTGCAGTATGTTAGAGGGCTTAGAGGAATTTGTCGATGATTTCCCACAGGGAATCCATCTTCACCAACACAGGAACCAAGATCAAGGAGATGACAGACATCAGCTTGATAAGAATGTCCATGGCGGGGCCGGCGGTATCTTTGAGAGGATCGCCCACCGTATCGCCGGTGATAGCGGCCTTGTGGGTCTCGCTACCCTTGCCGCCAAATTTGCCGCTTTCGATATATTTCTTCGCATTATCCCAAGCGCCGCCGGCGTTGGCCATAAACACAGCCAGCATAATGGCAGACACCAAACCGCCGATGAGCATACCGCCCAGACCTGTCGCACCGAGGACAAGGCCCACAGCAATAGGTGCCAGAATGGCCAGCAGACCGGGAGCGATCATCTCACGCAG
Organism: Acutalibacteraceae bacterium; assembly: GCA_045533135.1. Classification (GTDB taxonomy): domain Bacteria; phylum Bacillota; class Clostridia; order Oscillospirales; family Acutalibacteraceae; genus HGM12789. The sequence goes on along the minus strand of JAZSHG010000076.1, from coordinate 1,159 downwards.
AGAAGCTTTGGTGGAGATATCGATACAGCGGTTATAGTCGGGCGTGCTTTTGCCTTCCAGGATGGCAGGATCGTTCTCAAACTGGGAGCGCACTTCTTCCACCATCTTGTTAGCGGCTTTACCCACGGAGCCGATGGTCATAGCACTGAACAGATACGGCAGCATCGCACCAATGAGCAAACCGATAAGCACACAGGGGTCTTCCAGCGAAATGCTCACCTTGGCTGCTTCGATAAAGGATAAGATAAAGGCGAGAGAGGTCAAGGTGGCAGAGCCGATGCAGAAGCCCTTGCCGATAGCCGCGGTGGTGTTACCGACAGCGTCCAGCTTGTCGGTGATCTCGCGTACTTCACCGGGCAGACCTGCCATTTCGGCAATACCGCCCGCGTTGTCGGCGATGGGGCCGTAGCCGTCAACCGACACTGTAATACCCACGGTGCAGAGCATACCCACAGCCGCCAGTGAGATACCGTAAGTGCCGCCGAAGAAATAGGCCAGCGCGATCGCTGCACCAAGGCAAGCGATGGTCAGCCAAGTGGAGCGCATGCCCACGCCCAGGCCGGCGATGATGTTGGTGCCGTGACCCGTTTGGGACTCTTTGGCAATATCTTTAACGGATTTGTATTCGTCAGAGGTATAAAGCTCGGCAACAAAGCCGACGCCGACACCGGCTGCCAGACCGACGATCACGCAGAACATATACTTGTATTCACCCAAATAGAACAGTGCCAGCAGAACAGCCGCCACGACTACCAAAGCGGTAGCGATATAGGTGGCGATGTTCAGTGCCTTGTGGGGATCTTTCCAGCTACGCGCACGGACAATCGTGACAGAAATGACTGAGGCCAAAATGCCGACGCCGCAGATGAGCAAGGGGAACAGCAGATATTTAAACAGTGGGCCGTTAAAAAGATTCGTGTTTTGAGAGGTAAACAGCGCCATGGTCAGGCAGGAGATGATCGAACCGACATACGATTCGGTCAGGTCGGAGCCCATACCGGCAATATCACCGACGTTATCGCCCACGTTGTCGGCGATGGTTGCAGGGTTGCGAGGATCATCCTCGGGGATGCCGGCCTCCAGCTTACCCACCAGGTCAGCACCCACGTCCGCGGCTTTGGTGTAAATACCGCCACCCACACGGGCGAACAGCGCGATC
>JAZSHG010000209.1:0-2213 GCA_045533135.1 Acutalibacteraceae bacterium | reverse complement strand
AATATATACTCACAGTAATAATAACCACAACATATAACAAGTAGTTGAGAAACAGGAGGCACATCGCAATGGCGGTAAATAACAGCTACGACGAAAACCAAATACAGGTGCTGGAAGGCTTGGAGGCTGTGCGTAAGCGTCCGGGTATGTATATCGGCTCGACCGGCCCGCGCGGACTGCACCATCTCGTGTATGAGATCGTGGACAACTCCATTGACGAAGCGCTGGCAGGCTATTGCACCCATATTGAGGTGAATATTCTGCCCGACAACATCATTGAGGTGCGCGATAACGGTCGTGGTATCCCTGTGGCGACACACCCGAAGATGGGTATTCCCACTGTGACGGTGGTGCTCACTGTCCTGCACGCCGGCGGTAAATTCGGCGGCGACAGCGGCTACAAGGTGGCAGGCGGTCTGCACGGCGTGGGTTCGTCGGTGGTCAACGCCTTGTCCGAGTGGTTGGAAGTGGAAGTGTCCCGTGATGGCAAGCGGTATCATCAGCGGATGGAATACGGCAAGCCTGTGACCGAGCTGACGGTGGTGGGTGAGTCCGATCACGACGGCACACTCATCCGTTTTAAGGCGGACAGCTCTATTTTTACCGAAACCACCGAATATGAATATGAAACACTGCAAAAACGTATGCGTGAGCAGGCGTTTTTGAACGGTGGTTTGGCGATCACGCTGACCGACAGCCGTGATGCAGACAATATCCACACGGACAGCTTTTGCTATGAGGGCGGTATTGCCTCTTTTGTGGAATATCTCAACAACGTGCGCAAAAACGAGGTGCTCCATCCGCAGGTGGTGCATTTGTCCCTGCAGGACGGCACATCCATCGCCGAGGTGGCATTCCAGTATAGCGACAGTTATCAGGAGATGATCCTCTCCTTTGCGAACAACATGCACACGGTGGATGGCGGTACGCACGATCAAGCGTTCCGCAACACCATCACGCGTATTTTGAACGATTATGCGCGCCGTCACGGGTTGCTCAAAGACAACGACACCAACCTAAAAGGTGAGGACGTGCGTGAAGGCTTGACGGCGGTCATCAGCGTGAAGCTGGAGGATGCGCAGTTTGAAAGCCAGACCAAAAATAAGCTCGGCAACACCTCGGTGGGCAAGCTGGTGACGGCGATGCTCAACCAAAAGCTGGTGCCGTATTTGGAAGAAAATCCTTCGGTGGCGAAGGGTATCCTCGAAAAAGCCATCAGCGCTTCCCGCGCACGCGAGGCGGCGCAAAAAGCGCGCGAGCTGGCGCGTAAAAAGACAGGTATTGCCTCGACACGTATGCCCGAAAAGCTGGCGGATTGCATTTGGACTGATCCTGAACGTACTGAGCTGTTTATCGTTGAGGGTGATTCTGCAGGCGGCTCTGCCATCCAAGGACGTGACCGCAATTTCCAGGCGATTTTGTCCCTGTGGGGCAAGATGCTCAACGTGGAAAAGGCGCGTATCGACAAGGTTTACGGCAACGATAAGCTCACCCCCATCATCATTGCGCTTGGTTGCGGTTTGGCGGATGAATTTGACATTTCCAAGCTGCGGTATGGCAAAGTGGTCATTATGGCGGATGCTGACGTCGACGGCTCGCATATCCGCACGTTGCTTCTCACCTTCTTCTTCCGCTATATGCGGCCGCTGATCGAGGAAGGTCACGTGTATTTGGCGCAACCGCCGCTTTACAAGGTGTGGAAGGGTAAACAGGTGCGCTATGCCTTCTCGGATGAGGAGCGTATACAATATAACGCCGAGCTGGGCGGCAACGCCGATGTACAGCGCTATAAAGGTCTTGGTGAAATGGATCCCGAACAGCTTTGGGAGACCACGATGGATCCGGCGTTCCGTACCATGCTGCGTGTGACGGTGGAGGATGCGGTTGCCGCCGATGAGGCATTTACGGTGCTCATGGGCGACAAGGTGGAGCCGCGCCGTGAATTTATTGAGAAAAATGCCATCTATGTGACCAATTTGGACGTTTGACTTACTTTTCTTTTGGGAAAGAAAAGTAAGCACCCACTTTTCTTTTGGAAAAGAAAAGTGGGCAAAAGAAAACCAAATAAGCACGAGATTTAGGCTGTGCGTTGTAGGGACCGGCATCCTTGAGGGTCCGCGAGTACGCAGACGGCGATTTTATGCCTCCCTTACAAGGGAGAATTACTTGTATTTCACCACATTGCTCCAAAAAGGAGGCAAATATGATGCAAA
>JAZSHG010000167.1:0-11398 GCA_045533135.1 Acutalibacteraceae bacterium | reverse complement strand
TCGAGCAAAATGCGGCCGCCGTTGAGGTTATAGAAACGGCTGATAAGGCTAACGATGGTGGTTTTGCCGGCGCCCGTTGGGCCGACCAGCGCGATACTCTCACCGGGGGCAACGGTGAAGTTGATATTCTCCACGATCATCTGATCGGGCTCATAGCCGAAGGTAACGTCCTCATAGGTGACCTCGCCCTTGATGTCGGGCAACTCGGTCGCATCGGGGGCATCATCCACCGTCACGGGCTCATCCATCGTTTCAAACACGCGTTCAAGATAGGCGATGTTGTTGATAAAGTTGTTATAGATATTGGCAAGGTTGGTGATGGGCGTCCAAAAACGGCTGACATATTGACTCATCGCCAAAATGACGCCGAAGGTAACCATCTCACCACCATCGCCGCCCATCCAGTAGACGCCTACCAAATAGAGGCAGACCACCACGATTTGGGTGAGCAATTCGGACGCAAACCACACCGCATTGTGATAATAGATGGCACGCATCCAGGTGCGGCGGCAGGCATCGAGCAGACGTTTGACGGTGGAAATATTTTTATCTTGCTGTGAGAACATCTGACTGACGCGCACGCCGTCAATGCTCTCCGCCAAATAGGCGTTAAAGTTGGAGCGCTTGTTGGCCTGTGCCTGCCATACCTTTCGCTGGCGCGGTTTCAGATACAGCATCACGCCCAAAAACACAGGGAGGCCGGCCACGATCACGGTTGCCAAACGCGGCTCGGTTTGGAACATAAAGACGGTGATGACCACCAGGTTCATAATTTCCAACAGCATATTGACCAGGCCGTTCGAGAGCATATCCGATACCGAGTTGACGTTGTTGACCACACGCACCAGTATCTTGCCTGCAGGACGGCTGTCATAATAGGAGAAGGGTAGCTTTTGCAGGTGGGCAAACAAGTCCTTGCGGATGTCAAAGATGATGCCTTGGCTTGCTTTGATCATCATACGGCTACGAATTTGCGCCGTGATGATATTGAGTGCCAAAACGCCCAAATACGCCAAAAGCAGCCATCCCAACAGTGGGAGATTCTTGTTCGGCACAGCATCATCCAGCACCCATTGCATGATCTTGGGCATAAACATGCCGATGATCGATCCGATCAGGCTGATGACCATAGCACCGATCATCACGAAGCGGTACTTTTTGACATAGACCAACGCTTTTTTGAAGTGTCCCCAGTTAAACGGGGTTTCCAGCTTTTCATCCACTTCGAAGGTGTTCCGTTTTGCCATCAGTCCTCACCGCCTTCCTGTGCTATATCATTTTGCAGGCAGTAGGTATTGTAGTAATACCCCTTTTGGGCGAGCAGTTCCTCGTGTGTGCCCTCCTCCATTATCGTGCCTTGATCCAACACGATAATGTGATCGGCGTCGCGCGCAGAGGACACGCGCTGAGCTATGATGATCTTGGTGCAAGGATAAGGCAGCTGCCTTAACTGCTCCTGTATATATTGCTCGGTTTCGTTATCCAGCGCCGAGGTGGTATCATCCAGCACAAGCACCGATGATTTTGCCGCCATGGCACGTGCCAGCGCCAGTCGCTGACGCTGACCGCCGGAAAGACCGACACCGCGTTCGCCAATGATGGTGTCATAGCCTTCGGGCATTTTCTCGATAAACTCTGCCGCACCGGCACGGCGCGCAAAGTCGGCAATCTCCTCGGGTGTCATATTTTCATCGCTAAATGCAATATTGTTGGCAATGGTGTCCGAGAACAGGAACACCTCCTGCGTGGCGGTGCCAATACCGCGGCGCAGCTCAGCCAGCTTCCACATATGCACGTCACAGCCATCGATAAACACTTTGCCCTCTGACGGATCATAGAAGCGTGCCAGCAGATTGATAACACTGGTCTTGCCCGATCCTGTGCCGCCCATAATGGCAAGCGTGTGTCCTGCTTTGAGCGAAAAGCTGATGTTTTGCAACACCTGCCGATTGCCCAGCTTCAGCGATACGTTGTCAAAGACGATGTCGCCCTTCATCCGCTCGTGGGGGATGGCGTCGGGGCGATCGGTGATAAGCGGACGAGAATAGTAGACCTCAATGATCTTGTTCGCCGAAGCGGAAAACCGCTGAAAGTCATTCATCAGAGGCCCTAAGTTGTTAACGGGATTGGAAAGCGCCCAAGACAGCGAGGTGAAAATCGACAACTCACCCTCTGTCATATGCCCGGTAATGATAAAATAGGCACCCAAAAACAACGTGATGAGCGTCATCGCATTGGCCAGCATATTGATCATGGGGAAAAAGGTCAGCCACGTCTTGTTGATGGTCAGGTTGGCCTCCATGTACGAGCGGTTGCTCTCCTCAAAGCGCGCTTTTTCCTCTTCCTCGCGCGCAAAAGCCTTGACCACGCGCATACCGGCAATATTTTCCTGCGCCACTGTGTTCATATCTGAGGTACGCTCACGCAGTTGCGTGAACAGCGGCATAATGCGCTTGCGGTAGAATTTGGTAACCAAAAACAGCGGCGGTGTCACCACCAGCATCGCGAGCGCCAGGCGCCACTCGATAAACATAAAGAAGATGAGCGCACTAATAAACTGCAACACGCTTTCCAGCGCGGCATACACGATATACGCCATAAAGTGGCGGCAATAGTCCACGTCGCCCGACAGGCGCGTCATCAGGTCGCCTGTGCGGTTTTGGTGGAAAAAGCTCGCCTCTTGATGCTGTAGCACCGTAAACAAATGTGTCTGCAGGTTCATCAGCATATTCTGCGTGGCACGCTCAAAGCTGACGACCATGGCATAGCGCAAAGACAGGCGCGCGAGCTGTACCAGCAGCATGCTCGTCAGCAAGGAAATAAGCGGCTCGGTTTTGCCGGCAATCAACACCTCATCCACCAGGCGCGAGGATAAAAAAGGATTGATCAGCAGCATCAGTGTAGAAACGACCGAACAAGCCAGTGCAAAGCAATAGGTCACCTGACTCTTGCGGTTCATATTCTTCCACAGCCAGCGAAAGCCAAACATAGGCATCCTCCTCTGCATAAAAAAAGCCTGCCCAAAGGTCATTCTCTTACGTTGACGATATTCCTTCGTTTTACGTTAGATTTTCCTCCGGCAGGACACTGGGTTTTTATTGTTTACACGCACATTATAGCCTACTCGTTTGGAATTGCAAGCCTTTTTTCAAAAATTTTTAAACTTTTTTTATCGATGCAAAAACTGCTTTTTTTCTGCAACAAAATCCGCTTTTTCTCTTTACATTGGCAAGGGTTTTTGATATACTGGGCAGGTGAACGATTTTTATCGGGAGGATATATTATGGACCGTATTCAAATGCGTACGCCGCTGGTGGAAATGGACGGCGACGAGATGACCCGTGTGCTGTGGCAAGCAATCAAAGAAAAACTGCTTTGCCCCTTTGTTGACCTGAAATGTGAATACTACGATTTGGGACTTCCCTATCGTGATGAAACCAACGACCAAGTGACGGTTGACGCCGCCAATGCCATCAAAAAATACGGTGTGGGTGTCAAATGCGCCACCATCACCCCCAACGCCCAGCGCGTGGAGGAATACAACCTCAAAGAGATGTGGAAAAGCCCCAACGGCACCATCCGTGCGATGCTGGATGGCACCGTGTTCCGTGCACCCGTGTTGGTGAAGGGCATCTCCCCCAACGTGTCCACCTGGAAAAAGCCCATCACCCTGGCGCGTCACGCCTACGGTGATGTCTATAAAAACAGCGAGATGGCTGTGCCTGCCGGCTCCCGTGCAGAGCTGGTGGTGACCGCGCCCGACGGCACCGAGACCCGTCAGCCCATCATCACCTTTAACGGTACCGACGGTATCATTCAAGGCCTGCACAACACCGACGCCTCTATCCGCAGCTTTGCGCACGCCTGCTTCAAATATGCCCTGTCGGTCAAGCAGGATCTGTGGTTCTCCACCAAGGACACCATCTCCAAGACCTATGACCACCGCTTCAAGGATATCTTCGCCGAGATCTACGAAGCCGACTACAAGGCAGCTTTCGAAGCGGCAGGTATCACCTATTTCTACACACTTATCGACGATGCGGTGGCGCGCGTTATCCGCTCTGATGGCGGTTTCATCTGGGCGTGCAAAAACTACGACGGCGACGTGATGAGCGATATGGTCGCCACCGCTTTCGGCTCGCTCGCGATGATGACCAGCGTGCTGGTTTCTCCCGACGGCAACTATGAATATGAGGCGGCACACGGCACCGTTACCCGCCACTACTACCGCTATCGCGCCGGTGAGGAGACCTCTACCAACCCCATCGCCACCATTTTCGCGTGGTCGGGTGCTTTGCGCAAGCGCGCCGAGCTGGACGAGCTGCCTGCCCTCGCAGATTTTGCAGACAAGCTGGAACAAGCCTCGCTGGCAGTCATCGAAGACGGCGTGATGACCAAGGATCTGGTGTTGCTCTCCACCCTGCCCGAAAAGAAAGCGGTCAACTCTATGGAGTTCCTCGATGCCATTGCGGCGCGACTGACCGTTCTGATGGGCGCCTAAAACCGATTCCTGTAGGAATTTTTTCGAAAAAGGCTTGCTTTTTTCGAAATATGTGTTATACTTCTTATAGTTAAGATATGAGGACGACGAAAGAGTGGGGCGACCCGCTCTTTTGTGTTGTTGTGGGAAAGGAGTGAGCTTATGCCGAAAGAAAAAGCAGCAGGCGGCTCAACAGTGGCATTTTGCCGCGCACTGGCGGAGCCAATCGCCGCAGAAATGGGGCTATCCCTGTGGGACGTGCGCTTTGTCAAAGAAGGGGCAGGCTGGTATCTGCGCTTTGTCATTGACAAGGAGGGCGGCGTGGATATCAACGACTGTGCCAATCTCTCCAGGCGGCTAAGCCCCATTCTGGATGAAAAAGACCCCATCCCTCAAGCCTATTGCTTGGAGGTCATGTCTCCCGGTATTGAGCGTGAGCTTGTCCGCCCCGAGCATTTTGAGGCATATCTCGACTGGCCTGTGGTGGTGCGGCTGATCCGCCCGCTCGACGGCGTCAAAGAGTTTGCCGGCTATCTGCGCGGACACGGCAACGAGGTCACCATTGAAGAGGAGGACGGCACTGTCCGCACCTTCGCCAAAAAAGACATCGCGCTGGTACACGTGCTGGATGACGTGGACAGCCTTGATGAGGAAGAATAACCCAGTCACAATAACTGCCGATAACGGCGTGGAGGTAATTATGAAAAACAAGGATACCGCAGAGTTTTTTGAAGCTCTCAAACTGTTGGAAAAAGAAAAGGGCATTCCGATGGACTATCTCACCGAAAAGATCAGCACGGCTATCGCCGTGGCGGTGAAGAAGGACAGCGGCGGCTCTGACGAAAACACCTTTGTGGAAATGGATCCTGTCAGCGGCTCGCTAACGATGGGTCTGCGCAAAACGGTGGTAGAGGAGCTGGGTGATCCCGAAACCGAAATGCTCCCCGACGAGGCACGCCGTTACAGCAAAACGGCCAAAGTGGGCGATGTTGTCACCATCGAGCTTGAGCCCAAGCAGTTTGGCCGTATTGCCGCACAGGCCGCCAAGCACGTGATTCGTCAGGCGTTGCGTGAGGCAGAGCGTAGCCAGCAGTTCCAGGAATTCCAGGATCGCAACCAGGAAATGGTGTCGGCGCAGGTGTTGCGTATCGATCCCATCTCCGGTGCCGCTGTTTTGAAAATGGGCAAGAACGAAAGTGTGTTGTCCAAGAGCGAGCAGATCGCCGGCGAAGTGCTTAAAGAGGGCAGCATCATCAAGGTGTATGTCGTGGACGTGAAGGACGGCGAAAAAGGGCCTCGCGCACTCATTTCCCGTACCCATCCCGGTTTGGTCAAACGCCTGTTTGAGCAGGAAGTGCCCGAAATCTTTGACGGCACCGTGGAGGTCCGCTCGGTTTCCCGTGAGGCCGGTCCTCGCACCAAGCTGGCGGTGTTCTCCACCAAATCCGACGTTGACGCTGTCGGTGCTTGCATTGGTCACCGCGGCATCCGCGTAAACAAGATCGTCGAAGAGCTCGGCGGCGAAAAGATCGATGTGGTGGAGTATAGCGACGATCCTGCCACCTTTATTGCCGCGGCGCTCTCCCCTGCCAAGGTCTTGAGCGTGGAGGTTGCCGCCGACAACAGCAAATCCTGCCGCGTGTGCGTACCCGATGACCAGCTTTCGCTTGCCATCGGCAACAAGGGCCAAAACGCCCGTCTGGCCGCTAAGCTGACCGGCTGGAAGATCGATATCCGCCCCGAAAGCGAAGCAGCATCCCTGTAAAATCAACCTTTTGCAAAAAGGAGTGGCAAGGCTTGGTACACAACAAAAAGATCCCCCTGCGCAAATGCGTGGGTTGCGGAGAAATGAAGGAAAAACGTGAACTTTTGCGTGCTGTGAAGACGCCGCAGGGCGACTTTCAACTGGACACCACCGGCAAACTGGCAGGGCGTGGCGCTTACCTGTGTCCTTGTGTAGATTGCCTGCAAATTGCACGTAAAGCCCACCGTCTGGAAAAATCCTTCTCCTGCGCCATTCCGAATGAGGTATATGACCGATTGGAGGAGGCGCTCAAAACGTATGCATAACCGTATTGCCGGTCTGTTGGGGATCGCCCGACGTGCCGGACATGTGGCGGTGGGTTTTGACGCTGTGGTGACGGCTGTGAAAACAGATAAAGCAAAGCTGGTGCTTTGCGCCGCCGACATCTCCCCCAAGACCGCCAAGGAGTGGCAGTTTGCCACAAGGGATAAGACCGTCGCGTCCCTGTCTTTGCCGCTTTCCAAAGAGGAGCTTGGCAAGGCGTTGGGATATGCCAAGCCCGTTGGACTGACGGCCGTTGATGACGAGGGGTTTGCCAAAGGCATCCGCGCTCTCATCCTCGAACAATCGAAGGAGGAATGACACTATGATGATTAAATATCGGGTCACCAATGTTGCCAAAGACTTTGAGGTCACCGGCAAACGCATTGTGGCCATTTTGGAAGAAAAAATGGGCAAGCAGGTCAAGAGCCAGACTGCGCTGGAAGAAGAGGACTTGGACGTCATTTTCGAGCAGTTGACGCAAGAGACTGAACTGCCTAACTTTGACGCCTACTTTGCGATGCAGGCTGAAAAGCCTGCCGCCAAAGAAGAGCCTGCACCCGTGGCAGAAGCGCCTACTGCCGAGGCTCCCGCTGCGCCCGCCAAAGATGCGCCTGCCGCGCAGAAGCCGGCTGAGAAAGCGGCCACTTTGGCACCTGCCGCGCAAAAGCCTGCGGAAAAGAAAGAGAAAAAGCCCGTGCCTCCCAAAGCGCCTATTGAGCGCCGCACGGTGGATCTGCGCACCCAAAACCAGGTGGGCGATAAATATGACGAGAAGTTTGACGTTTTGGCACAGACCTCCAACCGCGTGCGCGGCGACGGCGGTGCCGTGCAAAAGCAAAAGCTCAACCAGCGTTCCAAGCAGAACAAGCGTCCCCAGCGCCGTCACGAGACTGAGGCTGAGCGCTTAAAGCGCATCCAGCAGGAGCGTAAGGCGAAGCAGATGACCATCACGGTCGGTGAGACCATCACCGTTGGCGAATTGGCACTGCGTCTGAAGGCAACTGCCGCCGAGGTCATCAAAAAGCTGTTCCTCTTGGGCGTGATGGCTACCGTCAACCAGGAGATCGACTTTGACACCGCCTTCTTGGTGGCGGAGGAATTCCACGCCAAGGTGGAGCGCGAAGTGGTGGTCACCATTGAGGAGCGCATCATTGACGACAGTGAGGATACCGATGAGAACCTGCAACCCCGTGATCCTGTCGTGGTGGTTATGGGTCACGTTGACCACGGTAAGACCTCTATCCTTGATGCTATCCGCAAGACACAGGTCACCTCTGTGGAGGCCGGCGGTATCACCCAGCACATCGGTGCATATCGCGTGACAGTCAACGACAAGCAGGTCACCTTCCTCGACACCCCCGGTCACGCCGCCTTTACCGCTATGCGTGCCCGTGGTGCGCAGGCGACCGATATTGCCATTCTGGTCGTTGCCGCTGACGACGGCATTATGCCCCAAACCATTGAAGCTATCAACCACGCCAAAGCTGCCGGCGTGTCTATCATCGTGGCCATCAACAAGATGGATAAACCCACCGCCAACCCCGACCGCATCCTGCAACAGCTCACCGAGCACGAATTGGTGCCCGAGGAGTGGGGCGGCGATGTGATCTGTGTGCCCGTTTCGGCGCACACCGGTTTGGGCATGGATCGTCTGCTCGAAATGGTACTGCTGGTGGCAGAAATGCGCGAACTGCGTGCCAACCCCGACCGTGCCGCCAAGGGTATCGTTATCGAAGCGCGTCTGGATAAGGGCCGCGGTCCTATCGCCACTGTGCTGGTGCAAAACGGCACCCTGCACGCAGGCGATGTCATCGTTGCCGGCCAGGCTGTCGGTCGCGTGCGTGCGATGACCGATGAAAACGGCAACCGCATGGAAGAAGCCGGCCCCTCTGTACCTGTGGAGATCATGGGTCTTGACGAAGTACCGGCTTCCGGTGATATTGTCAACGCCGTCACCGACGAGCGTCTGGCACGCGAATTGGTCGAGCAGCGTAAGACTGCCGCCAAGGAAGAGCTCTTTGCCCAGTATCAGAAGGTGACGCTCGACAACCTCTTTGATCAGATGCAGCAGGGCGAGATGAAGGAACTCAAGCTCATCATCAAGGCCGACGTGCAGGGTTCTGTCGAAGCGGTGCGTCAGTCTTTGGAAAAATTGGCCAACGAAGAAGTGCGTGTGCGCGTCATTCACGGCGCTGTCGGTGCTGTTACCGAAAACGACGTGATGCTCGCCAACGCCTCCAACGCCATCATCGTCGGCTTTAACGTGCGTCCCGATCCGCTGGCGGAAGTTGCCGCCGAGCGTGACGGCGTGGATATGCGTATGTATCGCGTCATCTACGATTGCATTGAGGAAATCACCGATGCTATGAAGGGTATGCTCGCGCCCAAAACGCGCGAAGTGCTGCACGGCCGTGCCGAAGTGCGCCAGGTCTACAAGATCACCGGCGTGGGCACCGTTGCCGGTTGCTATATCCTCGACGGCAAGGTCTATCGCAACGACCTGTTGCGCATTGTGCGTGACGGCATCATCATCGGCGATGATAAGATGATCTCGTTGCGCCGTTTCAAGGACGATATGAAGGAAGTTGCTCAAGGCTACGAATGCGGTATCGGTTTGGAAAGATTTACCGACATCAAAGAGGGCGATATTTACGAAACCTATATTATCGAGGAATATCGCGACTAACCTACGATTTAACAGAAAGTGAGGGACATATATGGCCAGCCATCGTATGCACCGCGTAAACGAAGATATTGCGCGCGAGCTGACCGCCATTTTGCGGACAGTCAAAGACCCGCGCGTCACCGGTTTGGTGAGCATCGTGCGTGTGGATGTGACCAACGATTTGTCCTATGCCACGGTTTTTATCAGCTCGATGGATGGGCTGGAAGCCGCTAAACAGGCGGTGGTGGGCCTCAAATCCGCCGCCGGCTATATGCGCACGGCCCTGGGGCGCGCACTCAAGCAGCTGCGCCACGTGCCGGAACTGCGCTTTGTGGCAGATGACTCTATTGCTTACAGTGTGGGAATCACCCACACACTGCTCGAGCTGGAGCGCGAGCGTAAAGAGCGCGAAAGCGCACAAGCCGTAAAGGAGGAGAGCGTCGATGAGTAACCGCCTCGATACGGCGGCGGCCGCCGCTATGTTAGCTCGTGCTGACCGTATCCACATTCTCACCCACGCTTCTCCTGACGGCGACACGCTCGGTTGCGGCTTTGCCCTTTGCCGCGCTTTGCGGCAACTGGGCAAACAGGCACAGGTGATCTGCCCCGATGAGATACCTGCCAAATTCAGCTATATGCTGTTGCCCGAACAGGATTTTGAGCCTGCCTTTTACTGCTCTGTGGACGTGGCCTCGCCGCATCTTTTGGGGCAATATGCACATCTTGCCGAGCAGGTGGAGCTGGCGATCGATCACCACGCCAACCGCACTGATTTCGGCAAAAATCTGCTTCTCAAAGACTACGGTGCGGCGGCGATGCTCATTTTTGAGCTTGTCCAAGAAATGGCTGTGACTGTTGACGCAGACATTGCCGCCTGCCTGTATACCGGATTGTCCACCGATACAGGTTGTTTCAAATACACCAACACGTCTCCTTTGACTCACCGCATGGCGGCACAGTTGATGGAGCTTGGCGCACCTGCGGGGACAATCAATCGGGAGATGTTCGACACCAAATCCCGTGCGCGGTTGGCACTCGAACGTGAGGCGCTTGCCTCTATACAGTTTGCCTTTGATGACCGCTGTGCCGTGATGGCGTTACCGTTGTCTGTGCAACAGGCAGTGGGCGCTGACGAGGGTGATATGGATGGCATTGCGCCCCTGCCCCGTCAAATCGAAGGCGTTTGGGTGGGCATCACTCTGCGTGAAAAGGAATGCGGCACCTACAAGGTGAGTGTGCGCACCGATGATCACATCGATGCCGCCGCCGTTTGTGCCCGTTTGGGCGGTGGCGGTCACGCACGCGCCGCCGGCTGTACTATCACCGCTTCCCTTGCCGATGCCACGGCACAGCTATTGGATGCGGTGGCCGCTGTCGTTCCGGAGATTGCACTATGAATGGAATATTATGTTTGGATAAACCTGCCGATATGACCTCTTTTTCCTGTTGCGCTGTTGTGCGGCGGCTGCTTACGGTCAAAAAGGTAGGACACGCCGGCACCCTCGATCCGATGGCGACCGGCGTTTTGCCGCTTTTGGTGGGAAATGCCTCCAAGGCGCTCGACTGGCTACCTGTGCACGATAAAAGCTACACCGCCACCTTGCGCTTTGGCTTTACCAGTGACACGCTGGACGTGTGGGGACAGGTTGTGCCCACCGGCAAACCACTACCCACACTTGCCGCTATAGAAGCCGCGCTTTTTCAGTTTCGCGGTGATATTTTGCAGGTGCCGCCCATGACCTCTGCCTTAAAGCAGGACGGCGTGCGGCTTTACGAGCTGGCGCGGCAAGGCAAGACGGTCGACCGCGCGGCGCGTCCTGTAACGGTGTATCAGTTGGATATTTTGCATTTTGACCCCATTGCCGGAGAACTGACTCTGCACTGCGCCTGTTCGAAAGGCACCTATATTCGCTCCATCTGCGACGATTTGGGACAGATTTTGGGATGTGGCGCTGTGATGACAGCACTTAGACGCACAATGGCGGCAGGGTTTTCGCTCGACAGCTGTCTGACGCTGGACGAGGCGCGCCAACACGCTGAAAACGGCACACTCGGCACACAACTGCTGCCTGTGGAAACGGCACTGGCCACCTATCCGGCGGTAACCGTCACCGCGCCCCAAGCGGTGCGGTTTCACAACGGCGGCGCGTTGGCGCTTGACCGCCTGCGCACCCCTGTTGACAGC
>JAZSHG010000001.1:0-3254 GCA_045533135.1 Acutalibacteraceae bacterium | reverse complement strand
GCAACACTTCTCGCTGAGCATAAGGCGGTTTGGGCAGATATTTGGGCAAACAGCGACGTGCGTATCGACGGTGACGAAGAGGCACAGTTTGCCATTCGGTACAGCATCTATCATTTGAGCTCCATCGTCCCCAGAAACACCGACAAATGCTCCATTCCGGCACGCGGTCTTTCAGGGCAGGTCTACAAGGGCGCGGCATTTTGGGATACCGAAATGTTTATGATGCCGTTTTTCTCCTTCACCGACACCACACTTTGCAAAAACCTCGCCAAATACCGCATCAACACCATCGAGGGTGCCAAGCGTAAAGCAAAAGAATTCGGTTACGAAGGTGCCTTCTATGCTTGGGAAAGTCAGGAGTCGGGCGACGACGCCTGCACCCTGTTTAACATCACCGATGTGTTTACCAATCGCCCGATGCGCACCCATTTCAAGGATAAGCAGATACATATCAGCGCCGACGCTGTGTACGGACTGTGGGAATACTGCACCGTCAGCGGTGACTATTCCCTGCTCTTTGAGGGCGGTCTTGAGATGATGTATCAGTGTCTGCTGTTTTTCTACAGCTTCGCTGTGTACAAGCCGCTCAAAAATCGGTACGAGATCCTCGATGTGGTAGGCCCTGACGAATACCACGAAAGAGTGGATAATAACGCTTTTACCAACAAGATGGCGGCGTATGTTGCCGAGGCATTTAACAAGGCACTCGACTATATTAAGAAAAACGATCCTGCTTTCTTTGAGGCGTTCGCTAAAAAGCACGACCTGTCTGTGTTTGACGGCTTTGCCGACAAGATCTATATCCCCCAACCTAATGAAAACGGCATTATCGAGCAGTTTGACGGCTATTTCAAGTTGGAAGATATCAGCCTCTCTGCGCTCAAAGAACGCATCATCATCCCCAATGAGTATTTGGGTGGCGGCAACGGCTTGGCAACCACAACGCGCATACTCAAGCAGGCCGACGTGCTGATGATGCTCAATGTGTTCCGCTCACAATATTCCGACAAGATCAAAAAGGCAAACTGGGCGTATTATGAACCGTATACCGAGCACGGTTCTTCCCTGTCTGCCTGTGCCTACGGCATTGTTGCCGCAGGTATCGGTATGCCTGACTGGGCTTATAAATACTTTATGAAAACCGCTACCGTCGACTTGACGGGTGATACGAAGCAGTATCTCGGCTCGCTCTATATCGGCGGCACACATCCTGCGGCAAACGGCGGTAGCTGGAACGCGGCGGTGTTCGGATTCGGCGGTGTCAGCTATACTGACGACGCGCTGGATATCTCCCCGAAACTTCCTGCGCATTGGAATCAGCTCAGCTTCAAGCTGTTGTGGAAGGGTGTCAGACTTACCGTCTGCGCCACACACGACGGCACGAAAATCACTGCTGACAAGCCCACCGATAGTATCTGTGTGACAGTCAATAAAGAAAAATACATTTTTTGAGGGTAAAAATATGAAAGGTGCTATCTTTGATTTAGACGGTGTTATTGTTGACACCGCCAAATATCACTACCTTGCTTGGAAAGAGCTGGCCGCCGAATTGGGCTTTGAGTTCAAGGAAAGCGATAATGAGCGTCTCAAGGGTGTCAGCCGCATGCGCTCGCTGGAAATTCTTTTGGAGGTAGGCGGCATTGACGCCACCGAGGAAGAAAAGAAAGTGATGGCGGAGCGCAAAAATAACCGCTATGTGGAAATGTTGCAGAGCCTTGACAGCAGTGAACTTTTGGAGGGTGCGGAAGCCTATCTGCGCCAGCTCAAACGTGAAGGCGTGCGCATCTCGCTTGGCTCTGCCAGCAAAAATGCGCCACTGATTTTGGACAAGCTCGGCATCCGTGATCTCTTTGACGCCATCGTTGACGGCAACAGCGTTTCCAAAGCAAAACCCGATCCCGAGGTGTTCCTGAAAGGCGCCGAAATGCTCGGCCTCTCCCCTGCCGATTGTGTGGTTTTCGAGGATTCGCAGGCAGGCATTGAGGCCGCCAGAAATGCAGGCTGTGGCGTCATTGCCATAGACGTGGGCGGCATTCTGACCGATGCAGACAAGTACGTCAAATGCTTGGGTGACCTTTTGGTATAAGTTTTAACAGCTAAAAACGCACCGTAAAAAGCGGTGCGTTTTTATTTGCGTATATTTTGAACAGTTGCCACACGGACAAAAATGTGTTATACTGTTTTCATCGATTTTGCGATTTGAGGTTGCTTTTATGAATACCGACAATAAAACCGATTTTCAGCTTTTGACCACACCTTTTGAGGCGGATATGTCCGATGTCCCGTGGGCGGAATATCCTCGTCCGCAACTAAAAAGGGACAGCTATCTGTGTCTTAACGGCGCGTGGCAATTTTCCTGCCGTCGCGGCAAAAACGAAGAAATGCTCGGTACAATTATGGTGCCGTTTCCGCCCGAATCCAAGATTTCGGACATTGGACACACCTTTGCAAAAAAAGACACACTCATCTATCAGCGCACCTTTTCGCTGACCGAGGAGTTTCTTTCTGACCGCGTGCTGTTACACTTCGGTGCGGTCGATCAGGAGGTCTACGTCTTTGTCAACGGCCGATTGGCAGGTCATCACGTCGGCGGTTATTGGCCGTTCACATTGGATGTGACCGAGCTTATACAAGTGGGCGAAAATGTGCTGACAGCAGAAGTTACCGACCCTCTGGACACTGACCAACCTTACGGAAAACAGCGCCGCAAGCGCGGCGGTATGTGGTACACGCCCACAAGCGGCATCTGGCAGACCGTTTGGATGGAGAGCGTGCCTGAAAGCTATATCACGGGTATCAAAACGGATATATCCGACAAGGCGGTCACTCTGCATATCCAAGGCGGCGACCCGTTAAAAATACTCACCGTCACCACCCCTAATGGGGAGGAACAGTTTTCTTTTGAGGGCGACACGTTTACCTTTGCGCCCGAAAATCCTCGTCTGTGGTCACCCGAAGATCCCTATCTGTATCATTTTACTATCACCTGCGGTGCAGATGCCGTTTCCTCCTATTTCGCTTTCCGCGCGGTGGGTATCACGCAAAAGGATGATCGCTCGTTCATCACCCTCAACGGCCAGCCGTATTTCTTCCACGGACTTTTGGATCAGGATTATTTCCCGGACGGCATTTATCTGCCGGGCAGCCCCGACGGCTATGAAAACGATATTCTGACCGCCAAAAAAATGGGCTTCAACATGCTGCGCAAGCATATCAAGATCGAGCCGCAGGTGTTCTATTATCTGTGTGATAAG
>JAZSHG010000226.1:0-2332 GCA_045533135.1 Acutalibacteraceae bacterium | reverse complement strand
GTTCTCCTTATCCACCTTGATCTGGCTGGCACGGCCCAGCATGTCAAGGGTGGTTTCCTTCAGATCCAGGCCCAGCTCATCGGTGATGACCTGGCCGCCGGTGAGGATGGCGATATCCTGCAGCATTTCCTTGCGGCGATCGCCAAAGCCGGGGGCTTTGACCGCTACGCAGGTAAAGGTGCCGCGCAGTTTGTTGACGATAAGGGTGGAGAGTGCCTCACCCTCAACATCCTCAGCAATGATGACCAGCTTTTTGCCGGATTGCAGGATCTGCTCAAGGAGGGGCAGAATATCCTGAATGTTGGAGATCTTCTTGTCGGTGATGAGCAAGAAGGCGTCATCGATCACCGCTTCCATCTTGTCGGTGTCGGTGACCATATAGGGGGTGATGTAGCCGCGATCGAACTGCATACCCCCGACGACCTCGGAATAGGTCTCGGCGGTCTTGGATTCCTCAACGGTGATAACACCGTCGGCGGACACCTTTTCCATCGCCTCGGCGATCAGTTGACCGATCACCGCATCGCCTGCGGAAATGGTAGCGGCAGAAGCGATATCCGCAGTGCCGTTGACCTTTTTGGAGTTGGCCTTGACCTGTGCCACAACGGCGTCAACGGCCATCTGAATGCCCTTTTTCACGCCCATGGGATTAGCACCCGCCGCGACGTTTTTCATACCCTCGCGGATGAGCGCCTGCGCCAACAGCGTGGCGGTGGTAGTACCGTCACCGGCGGCATCGTTGGTTTTGGTGGACACTTCCTTGACCAGCTGTGCGCCCATGTTTTCGAACGCGTCGTCAAGCTCGATCTCTTTGGCGATGGTCACGCCGTCATTGGTGATAAGGGGGGCGCCGAATTTGCGGTCGAGCACCACATTACGGCCCTTGGGACCCAGCGTGATACGGACGGTGTCCGCCAGCTGATCCACGCCCGCTTGCAAAGCCTTGCGAGCTTCTTCTCCGTACAGGATCTGTTTAGCCATAGTCGTTTCCTCCTAACTTATTCCACGATCGCCAGAATATCGTCCTGGCGCAGGATGGTGTATTCGACGCCGTCCACCTTCACTTCGTTACCTGCGTAACGGGAGATAAGCACACGGTCACCGGTTTTCACGTGCATAGTCACTTCTTTGCCATCCACAACGCCACCGGGGCCAACGGCCACGATCTCGGCGATTTGGGGTTTTTCTTTGGCAGAGCCGGCAAGAATAATGCCACTCTTGGTGGTTTCTTCCGCTTCCACCATTTTGATGACCACACGGTCAGCCAACGGTTTGATTTGCATACGTATATCCTCCATTCATTGAATGATCACACATTTAGCACTCTTTTACTCGGAGTGCTAAACACTATTGTATCCAAATTTTAGAAAAAAGCAATACCTATTTTGCCTTTTTACAAATTCTTTACATTCCTTTTATCCTATGCAGGCCGAAAACAAAAAAGTCCCACCGCAAAGAAATGCGGTGGGAGTTGATCAAACAGTGGCAGGAGCCTTCACCAAATGCTTGGGGATGACAAAATTGAAAGCATTTTTGACCAGCTCAAAGGTGATGGCGGTGTCGGAGAAGCACTCACCGTCAGCGGTGACAGGGGTGGGCTTGTCGCAAAAAACGCGCATACGCGTGCCACGCAGATGTTCACAGATGTCAAGCGACAGATGTGTTCCGGCACGGTATTTTTTTAACAGCCCCAAGACCTTAAGCTTGCCGACCTTGCGCACCAACACAAAGTCCAAAAGACCGTCGTTTGGCTTGGAAAGAGGCGCTGCATGATAACCGCCGCCGTAATATTGACCGCTGGCGGCAAGAGAAAAGAGGAAATCGCCCTCACGTACCACTTCGCCGTCGGGGGTGTCCATCACCACACGCAGTTTGCAACCAATGCGATGGCAAAGCACATCCAGCACCGCCAATTTATATGCCATTGGACCCGAAACAAGCGGCCAATGCTTGTACCGCACCATTTTCCACGCCACCAAGGCGTCCATGCCCATCGCGCAGATGTTGACCGAGAGATAGTCGCCGCAACGAATACCGTCCACAGGGCAAGCAGTGCCTTCGATCAACGAAGGCAGATCAAAAAAGTCGGCTTCGCTGCCAAAACTACGGATATAGTCGTTGGCAGAGCCGCAAGGGACAACCGCCAACTCTGCAGTGGAGCAAGCGGGAATGCCCGCGGCCGTTTCGGTCAGTGTGCCATCACCGCCACAGGCATAGATGCGCACAGTGCCGCCTTTTTCACATTCTTCACGGGCAATGCGCGTTGCATCGCCTGAAGCTTGTGTCTCGCGGATGGCATATTCACCGCCGTGTTCCTTGAAATAGGCCTCTA
>JAZSHG010000077.1:0-8883 GCA_045533135.1 Acutalibacteraceae bacterium | reverse complement strand
ATACGACCAAAGGGTCAGCGACCCTTTGGAATCCTTCGCAGGCGGTGGCAATTACATTGTAGGGGCCGGCGCGCCCTACAATTGCATTGCGTATAGGCTGTGCCAATTCGTTTTCTTTTGCTTACTTTTCTTTTTCAAAAGAAAAGTAAGTTATAACGCCAAATACAGTAGCGCGACCAACAATTCGGGCGGCGCGCCGTTTTGCTGTAACAATATCGCCAACAAAATCAGCATCCACCGCTCGTTGTCATCCTCCTCTTTCTCCTTTTCATACCGCGCCGCCAATTCATCGCCATGCACCAACCGCCGCACCTGTTCCTCGCGCTGTCTTACGCGCTGTTCCGCCTGTTGTTGCAAAAATAACACCGACTTATCCACGCCACTCATCCGCCTTTCCCACCAATTCCGCCAAGCAACGGCGCGATCGCCGCAAATTGCATCATCCGTATCGCATCATCCAACCGCTTCTCGCGCCCACCGTGTAAATAAGGCCTCAACGCGTGTAATAACCGCGTGTGCTCGGTCTCTTTCCCCAAATTCCCCAACAACGGCGCAATTTTCGTCAGCATCCCCAAATCCACGCCACTGCCGCCACCAAGCAGCCCGTCCAAACCGCCCGTAGGCGGCGGAGGAGAGGGTGGCGGCGCAGGAGTGGCCGCCTCGCCGCCGCTCATCGCGCCCAGCATCGACTGTAGCTTCGCCATGCTTTCCGGCGATGATAAGATCTGTTGGATCTTGCCGCCGATCTCCTCACTCGATAAATCCATCCCCATCATGTCTCCCCATTCATCAGCTGTTTGAGCAACGCCTGCGCCTGTGGCGACTGCAAGATCTGCTCCGCCTGCCCACGTTTATCCGCCATCCCCTTCATCTTGGCGCTATCCTGCGGCGACAGATGCCCTGCCAACCCGTCAAGCCCCTGCGTCTGTACCGTTTTCGCCAACTCTTGCGGCGACATCCCTAACCGCTTCGCCGCAAACTGCACCAAGGCGTTCAGTTGATCGGGCGTGATATCATGTCCCACAAAATCCCCTCCTGTACAAATTGCAAAATCTATGGTATACTATGCACCGACATCACCACCTATGCGGAGGGATTTTGTTATGCAACTCATCGTGCTGTCCGATAGCCATGGGCGTACCTCGCTGATCGACCGCGTCATAGCCGCCCACCCAAACGCCACCGCCTTTATCTTTTTGGGTGATGGCCTACGCGATTTCGACGATGCCACCCGCTTTGATCCGCGCATCGCCGCCGTGTCGGTGGCAGGCAATTGCGACCTGTTTGCCGACGCCCCCACCGTCGTCACCCCCACGTGGGGCGGCCACCGCTTTTATATCACCCACGGCCACCTGCATGGCGTCAAGGACTCTCTGCTGCGCCTCTCCTGCGCGGCACGCGAAAAGGGGGCCGCGGTCGCCCTTTTCGGCCACACCCACCGCCCATTCAACGAAAAAGACGGCGATCTGTTGCTGTTTAACCCCGGAAGTCTCGGCCAAAGCGGCACCTATGGGGTGCTGGACGTCACCGATAGTGGTGTTGCCGCCGCTCACCACAACATATAGATTTGCCTGAAAATTCATTGTCATTTTGCACAAACGGAGAGCGAAAAGTTCTCCGTTTTTCTACATTCACAAAGTCCCAAAAACGCAAAAAAACCCTTGCAAAACCTTGCATATTGGTGTATTATAGGCTGGCACGGCTATGAAAAGGCCGTTGCGCGACTGCACGATATGCGATGACGCGGGAGGTTGCGGCTTGCAAACAGCCGGTTTTTCCGCTGAGTATGTCCGATTTCAAACCGGGCGACAAGGATACCTTTGTGCAGAGCGACTCCGAGATCGGCCCTCGCTTTCGAGGGGCTTGCACGATCAGGTTGCCGGAACCGCTCACCAAGGTAGGACG
Organism: Acutalibacteraceae bacterium; assembly: GCA_045533135.1. Lineage (GTDB taxonomy): Bacteria > Bacillota > Clostridia > Oscillospirales > Acutalibacteraceae > HGM12789. The sequence goes on along the minus strand of JAZSHG010000077.1, from coordinate 6,978 downwards.
CTGTACCGAACCCCGGAGCTTGGACCCACAAGTGTCCGGATTTTTTACGGCCGAGTGTGAAACACCCGGCAGGGTGTAAACGGGAGGCGTCGCCCGCCAACTAAATAGTATTAAGGAGGCGTTTTTAGTGGCAGTCAAAGAAAAAATCCGCATCAGAATCAAAGGTTATGACCATCAGCTGGTCGACCAAGCAGCAGAAAAGATCGTCGATACCGCTCGCCGTACCAACGCGCGCGTTTCCGGTCCCATTCCGCTGCCCACCGAGAAGGAAGTTGTCACCATCCTGCGCGCTGTGCACAAGTATAAGGATTCTCGTGAGCAATTCGAGGCCCGCACCCACAAGCGCTTGATCGACATCCTTCGTCCGTCCAACAAGACTGTTGAGGCTCTTATGGGCCTTGAACTCCCCGCCGGTGTGGAAATCGAGATCAAGCTGTAAAATCGGCTTGACATCCGCAACGCGAGGTCATGTTGGCACCTGAAAGTCCGCCAAAGGTAAGGAGAACTTCGGCTTTCCGAAAAGCATCCTGCCCCAAAGCCCTTGCAGGGGTCAACCAATAACCAAGGAGGTAAAGAAAAATGCAAAAAGGCATCATCGGCAAGAAGATGGGCATGACCCAGATCTTCGATGAAAAGGGCAACGTTGTTCCGGTTACCGTCATTGAGGCGGGCCCCTGCGTCGTTGTCCAGAAGAAGACCGTGGAGAATGACGGCTACGCCGCGCTCCAGATCGGCTTCGGTGACGTGACTGCGAAGCACGTCAACAAACCCATGAAGGGCCACTTCGACAAATCGGACGTTGCCCCCAAGAAAACCCTGCGTGAATTCCGTCTGGCGGATTGCGATGCGTTCAATGTGGGCGACGTGATCAAAGCAGACGTCTTTGCGAGCGGCGACCGCGTTGACGTGGTCGGCACCAGCAAAGGTAAAGGCTACGCGGGCGCCATCAAGCGCTGGAACTTCCATCGCCTGAAGGGAGCCCACGGTACCGGCCCTGTGGCGCGCCACGCCGGCTCTCTGGGTGCCTGCTCCTCGCCGTCCCGTGTGTACAAGGGCACCAAAGCTGCCGGTCACCTGGGCTGCGAACGCGTCACTGTTCAGAACCTGGACGTCATCAAGGTGGACGTGGAGAACAACCTGATCGCTGTGCGCGGTGCGGTTCCCGGTCCTCGCGGCGGCATCGTTCTGCTCTCTGACAGCGTCAAGAAGGCGTAAGGGAAGGAGGAAATGAACTATGTCTACTGTTTCTGTTTTTGATATGGCCGGCAAAGAGACCGGCAAGATGGAGCTCGCTGATTCCGTGTTCGGTATCGAGCCCAACGCCACCGTGCTGCACGCAGCCGTGGTGAACTATCTGGCGAATCAGCGTCAGGGCACTCAGGCCACCCTCACCCGTTCCGAAGTGAGCGGCGGCGGCAAAAAACCCTGGCGTCAAAAGGGTACGGGTCACGCCCGTCAAGGCTCCACCCGCGCTCCCCAGTGGACGCACGGCGGTATCGCGCTGGGTCCCAAGCCCCGTGATTACTCCTATGTCCTTCCGAAGAAGGTGCGCCGTCTGGCGCTCAAATCCGCGTTCTCTGCGAAGGTGGCTGCCGGCGATATGCTGGTGCTCGAATCCCTGACGCTGGATACCTACAAGACCAAGACCATCGCCGAGATGCTTAACGCTCTGGGCGCTGACAAGAAGGTGCTGCTGGTGCTGGCCGAGAACAGCGATGTGCTGGTCAAATCCGCCCGCAACATCCCCGGCGTCAAGACCGCTCTGGTCAACACGCTCAACACCTACGACGTCCTCAACGCTGACAAGTTCATCGTCGTCAAGGATGCCGTGGCTCAGATCGAGGAGGTGTACGCATAATGAACGCACGTGATATCATCATCGCTCCCGTCATCACCGAAAAGGCGGTTTCCGTCCTGCCGGAGAAAAAGTACACCTTCCGCGTGGCCAACGATGCCAACAAGATCCAGATCGCCCAGGCGATCGAAGAGATCTTCGAGGGCACCAAGGTCCTGAAGGTCAACACCCTCAACATGAAGGGTCGCAAACGCCGCATGGGTCGCCACGAGGGCTACACCTCCGATTGGAAGAAAGCCATCGTCACCCTGACCGCTGACTCCAAGACCATCGAGTTCTTCGACGGCCTGTTCTAAACCCGACGGGGATTCCCCCGGCAACGTATGGGGTGCCGAACAGATGGACACCCCGCAAAGCCTAGGAAAAAGGAGAGAAAATCGGAATGCCTATTAAAGTTTACAAACCGACTACTCCCGGCCGTCGCGGTATGACCTCCATGGACTACACCGCGCTGTCCAAAGTAGCTCCGGAAAAGAGCCTCTTGGCTCCTAACAAAAAGAATGCCGGCCGCAACAGCTATGGCCGCATCACCGTCCGCCATCGCGGCGGCGGCAACCGTCAGAAGTATCGTATCATCGACTTCAAACGTAACAAGCTGGACATGGCAGCCACCGTGCTGACCCTCGAGTACGACCCCAACCGCAGCGCGCACATCGCGCTGGTGCAGTATGAGGACGGCGAGAAGCGCTACATCGTGGCGCCCCAGGGTCTCAAAGTTGGCGACGTGGTCTACGCCGGCGCCAACGCCGACATCAAGACCGGTAACGCCCTGCCCCTGTCCGCTATCCCCGTGGGTACCTTCATCCACAACATCGAGCTGTACCCCGGCAAGGGCGCTCAGCTCGCTCGCTCCGCCGGCACCATGGCCCAGCTGATGGGTAAAGAGGGTGCGCTGGCGATGGTGCGTCTGCCCTCCGGCGAGATGCGCTATGTGCCCCAGAACTGCATGGCCACCATCGGTCAGGTCGGTAACGTGGAGCACGAGAACGTCAAGATCGGTAAAGCCGGTCGCAAACGCCACATGGGCTGGCGTCCCACCGTCCGCGGTTCTGTCATGAACCCCTGCGATCACCCCCACGGTGGTGGTGAAGGCAAATCTCCCATCGGTCGTCCCGGCCCTGTTACGCCTTGGGGCAAACCTGCTCTGGGCTACAAGACCCGTAAGACGCACAACCGGTCGGATAAGTTCATCGTGAAACGCCGCAACGGTAAGTAATCGAAAGGAGATTCAGATTTATGGGTAGAAGCGTAAAGAAGGGTCCTTTCGTACAGCCCGTGCTGCTCAAAAGGATTCAAGAAATGAACAAAGCCGGCGAAAAGCGCATCCTGAAGACCTGGAGCCGTAGCTCCACCATCTTCCCGGATTTCGTCGGCCACACCATCGCTGTGCACGACGGCCGCAAGCACGTGCCGGTGTATGTCACCGAGGATATGGTTGGCCACAAGCTGGGTGAGTTTGCACCCACCCGCACCTTCAAGGGCCATGCCGGTTCCAAAACCACGAAGTAATCGGATGAAAGGAGAGATCGTTATGGAAGCAACGGCTAAGGTAACTTATGTCCGTATTTCCCCCCGCAAAGTGAAAATCGTTCTCGACCTCATCCGCAACAAGCCGGTTGACGTCGCGATGGCGATTCTCAAACACACCCCCAAGGCTGCCTGCGAGCCGCTCGAGAAGCTGCTCAAATCGGCGATTGCCAATGCTGAAAACAACTTCCATATGGACAAAAACGCTTTGTATGTCGCGGAGTGCTTTGTGTGCCCCGGCCCCATTCTCAAGCGTGTCCGTCCGAGAGCTCAGGGCCGTGCGTTCCGCATCGAAAAGCGGACTTCCCACATCACCCTGACGCTCAAAGAAGCGGAATAAGCGAGGAGGAGGTATAGTATGGGACAGAAAGTTAATCCCCACGGCTTGCGTGTCGGTGTTATCAAAAACTGGGACTCCCGCTGGTTCGTCAAGGACAGCGAGTTCGGCGATACGCTGGTCGCGGACTACAAACTGCGTAAATTCCTGAAAAATAAGCTGTACGCCGCCGGCGTACCGAAGGTGGAGATCGAGCGTGACGCTTCCCGCGTGCGCGTTCACATCCACTGCGCGAAACCCGGCCTGGTCATCGGTAAGGGCGGCGCGGAGATCGAAAAGCTCCGCCTGACCTGCGAGAAGATGCTGGGCAAACCCACCCTGATCAACATCGTCGAGGTGAAGAACCCCGATCTGGACGCTCAGCTGGTGGCAGAGAGCATCGCGCAACAATTGGAAAAACGTGTGTCCTTCCGTCGCGCTATGAAAATGGCTATCGGCCGCGCGATGAAGATGGGTGCTAAGGGTATCAAGATCCAGGTTTCCGGCCGTTTGGGCGGCGCCGAGATCGCGCGTACCGGGCAGTACCACGAGGGCACTATTCCGCTGCAGACCCTGCGTGCGGATATCGACTACGGCTTTGCCGAGGCGAACACCACTTACGGCCGTATCGGCGTGAAAACGTGGATCTACCGTGGTGAGGTTCACGCAGGCGCTGCCAAACCCCGTCGGGAAGGAGGCCGCAAGTAATGCTGTTACCTAAAAGAGTGAAATATCGTCGCGTTCACAGAGGCCGCCTCACCGGTAAGGCTCTGCGCGGCAACACCGTGACCTACGGTGATTTCGGTCTGCAGGCCACCGAGCCGGCGTGGATCACCTCCCGCCAGATCGAGGCTGCCCGTATCGCCATGACCCGCTACATCAAGCGTGGCGGTCAGGTTTGGATCAAGATCTTCCCCGATAAGCCCATCACTCAGAAACCCGCCGAAACTCGAATGGGTTCCGGTAAAGGTTCCCCCGAGTACTGGGTGGCTGTTGTCAAGCCCGGCCGCGTGATGTTCGAGATCGCCGGCGTGAGCCAGGAAGTGGCCCAGGAAGCTCTCAGACTTGCAGCTAACAAGCTGCCCATCAAGTGCAAATTTGTTTGCAAGGAAGAAACGGATGGTGAGCAGTGATGAAGAAAACAGAAATTCAGAAGATCCGCGACATGAGCGTTGAGGAGCAGACGGCCCGCATCGACGAGCTGAAGAAAGAGCTGTTCAACCTGCGGTTCCAGAGCGCCATCAACCAGCTCGAAAATCCGATGCGCCTGAAGGCTGTTAAGAAGGAAATCGCTGTGATCAAGACGATCATGAGCGAGCAAAAGACCGAAAACGGCGCCGAAGCGTAACGGAAGGAGGAAATAGCTGTGAGCGATCGTAATTTGAGAAAGACCCGCACCGGTATGGTGGTCAGCGACAAAATGGACAAGACCATTGTGGTGGCTATTCAGGACAACGTCCGTCACCCGCTGTATAAGAAGATCGTAAAGCGTACCGTGAAGCTCAAGGCCCACGATGAGAATAACGAGTGCCGCGTGGGCGACCGCGTGACCGTTATGGAGACCCGTCACCTGTCCAAGGACAAGTGCTGGCGCCTCGTTAACATCGTGGAAAAAGCGAAGTAAGTCGGTCAATTTGAAAGGAGGAACAACCTGTGGTACAACAACAGACCTACCTGAAAGTGGCCGACAACACCGGCGCGAAAGAGATTATGTGCATTCGCGTTTTGGGTGGTTCCGGCCGTAGGTATGCCAATATCGGCGACGTCGTGGTGGCTTCCGTTAAGAAAGCTGCGCCCGGCGGCGTTGTGAAAAAAGGCGACGTGGTCAAGGCTGTGGTCGTTCGTTCCGTCAAAGGCATTCGCCGTGACGACGGTACCTACATCCGCTTTGACGAAAACGCTGCCGTCATCATCCGTGATGACAAAAACCCCCGCGGTACCCGTATTTTTGGGCCCGTGGCCCGCGAGCTGCGTGAGAAGGACTATCTGAAGATCCTCTCCCTGGCTCCCGAAGTTCTGTGATGGAGGTGTCGAAATTGAGTAACAAACTGCATGTGAAAAAGGACGATACCGTCCTGATCCTCAGCGGCAACAGCCGTGGCAACAAAGGCAAAGTCCTCGAGGTCAGCCCCAAAGAGGGTAAGGTCATCGTGGAGCGCCAGAACATGGTGAAAAAGCACGTGAAACCCCGCAAAGCGGGCGATCCCGGCGGCATCATCGAGGCTGAAGGCGCGATGTACGCCTGCAAAGTGCAGGTCGTCTGCCCCAGCTGCAACAAACCCACCCGTGTGGGTTACAAAAAGATCGCCGATGACAACGGCAAGCTCCGTTCCGTCCGTATTTGCAAAAAATGCGGCGAAACGCTGTAAGGGAGGGAGAACGTATTATGGCAAGACTTAAAGAAATGTATGTCAAAGACGTGGCTCCTGCTCTGATGAAGAAGTTCGGCTACAAGAGCGTTATGCAGATTCCGAAGCTGGACAAAATCGTCATCAACGTGAGCTGCGGCGAAGCCCGTGATAACTCCAAGATCATGGATGCCATCATCAATGATCTGTGCGCTATCACCGGTCAGCGCCCCGTCATCTGCAAGGTCCGCAAAACGGTGGCTAACTTCAAGCTGCGTGAGGGCATGCCCATTGGCGCGAAGGTCACCCTGCGCGCTGAGCGTATGTATGAGTTCTTGGATCGTCTGTTCAACGTGGCTCTGCCCCGCGTGCGCGACTTCCGTGGTATCAACCCCAACGGTTTCGACGGCCGCGGCAACTACAACATGGGCCTCAAAGAGCAACTGATCTTCCCTGAGATCGAGTACGACAAGATCGACAAGGTGCGTGGCATGGACATCTGCTTCGTGACCACCGCCAAAACCGACGAAGAAGCACGCGAGCTGCTCACCCTGATGGGCGCTCCGTTCGAGAGATAAGGAGGGGACGACATGGCAAAGACTTCTATGAAAATCAAGCAGCAGCGCGAGGCGAAGTTCTCTACCCGTGCGTATAACCGCTGCAAGATCTGCGGCCGCCCCCACGCTTATCTGCGTCGCTATGGCATCTGCCGTATCTGTTTCAGAGAGCTGGCGCACAAGGGCGAGATCCCCGGTGTCAAAAAGGCCAGTTGGTAATAGCTAAAAGGAGGTTGACGGAATGCAAATCACCGATACAATTGCCGATATGCTGACGAGAATTCGTAATGCGAATTCGGCTAAGCATGACTCGGTGGATATCCCCGCTTCCAACATGAAGAAGGCTATTGCCCAGATTCTTGTTGACGAGGGATA
>JAZSHG010000093.1:0-3541 GCA_045533135.1 Acutalibacteraceae bacterium | reverse complement strand
CATTGGCAGCGCTTGGGAATCACGTTTGATGCCGTGTATATTGGCTATCTTACCACACCGGCACAGGCGGCACTGCTCACAGAGCAACTGCCTACCCTCTGTCACAAAGATACCCTGTGGTTGGTCGATCCCATTTTGGGGGATAACGGCCAGCTCTATCGCGGGCTGTCTGCCGAAAACATTGCCGCCTTGCGCCGCCTTTGCCAACAAGCGGATATCATCACCCCAAACCTGACCGAAGCGGCGTTGCTTACCGATCTCTCGCACGATGACACACCGCGCCATCTGTTGGATGCACTTAGCGCCATAACCGATGCGCAGATCCTGCTCACAGGCGTACCGTTTGACAATGCACAGATCGGTATTTTCAGCCGTGATGACAATGGCATTGTCCGTGCCCACGCAAACCCTCACATTGACGGTATGTTGCATGGTACGGGCGATTTGGTGGCCTCGGCACTGCTCGGTGCGTATCTGTGCGGCGTATCGCTGGCCGATGCCGCAACGCTTGCGGCGGACTTTGTGGCGGCTTGCATCAAGCGCCAAAAGGCTTCCCCCGATGACCGTTGGTATGGTCTGCCGTTTGAACAAGAGCTATTCTCACTTAAACAGCGCATAGATACTTGCTTATAAACACAAAAGGTCTCCGATGATGCGGAGGCCTTTGTTGTTATTCTGCTGTTTTGTAGGTATGGGCTTGGCGATAGCGGCGCGGGGTGGTGTACTCATATTTTTTCATGATCTTGAAGAAATAAGGCGTATTGGCAAAACCGCAAGCTTCGGCGACCTCCGATACACTCATATCGGTTTCACGCAGATATATCTTGGCGCGCTCCAAACGGCGCTGACGCACGAAATCGCCGACAGTACAGCCAAAAGCGTTGGCGACGCTGTCATAGAGTGTGTTTTTGGAAACGCCCATCTGCCGACACAAAATATCGACAGACAGCGGTTCGGACAAATGCGCGTCCACATAGGCGGAAAGCTGCTCGGCGATTCGGTTGCTTTGCAGGTGTACGGCACTGTCGTTGAGGATCTGCGTGACGATGGCGGTGAGGATGCGAATGAGGCCGTTGACCTGGTGTTCGTCATAATATAACAGCTCGTCAAAGCCACGTTGTAACGTTTCATGCTGGTGCGGTAACCAGTTGAGCTTGTCCCATATCTCGGCAAAATCGTGAGTGCGGCGGATGCGGCCAAGCAGCAGATAACCCAGCACACGATGGCTTTGTACCAACGGTATGGTGATGTCCAAAAGCCCCGCGTGGCAAAAGTGCATCGCTGGACAACCGCTTTTGCGACATTCTTCCAGCAAAACCCGATCGGAGCAGAGGCAGCGTTCTTCGCCGCCGTACGTCTGAATTGTGTCGCAAAAGACGCAAGGACGGGAAACCCCCACAATTTGACCAAAGCTTTGGTCGACAAAACTGACATTCAGTTGTGTTACGTCTGAAAAAGCCTGCAGCATTTCCTGCAGCTTTTCCACGTTATATACCACCTGCATAGCACCACCTCCGTAGTTATCATATCATATTTCCCGCTGAAATCAAGGAAGTTATACTATTGTAGGAAGAAATTATACTTTTTCGTGAAAGCTTTCCCTTTACTTGTGCGGAATATCTTGATAAAATACCACCGAGGTGATAAATATGCCCTTGCTTTTAACCCTGCTTTGCTCTTTTACGAGCATTTCGCAGGGTATTATCAAAAAGCAATACAGCAATCGTTCGAATAAGGGAATGTTTACCTTCAACGCTATCCTTTCTTTTGCGGCAATGCTGTTTTTTGCGTTCTTATCCCTTGGCGACCCCTATGGTTGGGAGGCTCTGCCTTATGCGTTGGCGTTCGGCATCGCCTATGCAACTGCCACCATAGCGGAGTTTATAGCGCTTTCCTGCGGTTCTCTGGCCATCACCGCCATGATTATGTCCTATTCCCTCATTTTGCCGACGCTCTACGGCGTATGCTTTTGGGGTGAAACGCTGGGGCTTCGACAATATGTCGGCCTGGCTGTACTATGCGTGTCACTGTTTTTGATACGCGGGCAGGATACAAACGACAGCGAAAAGAAAAAGCAACGTCTCAAGTGGTTGCTCTTTGCCGCTCTGGCTTTTGTTGGTAACGGCGGCTGCACGATTTTTCAACATGAACAGCAGTTGGCGTTTGGCAACAAATATGACAACAGTTATATGGTGATGGCGTTAACTTTTGTGTTTGCTGTTTTTTCTATAATCGCGATATTGCTTGAGCGAAAGGACATTTTACCCACACTATGCAAAGGCGGTGGCTTTGCGCTTTTAACGGGCATCGGTAACGGAGCGACCAACCTACTGGTAATGCTTATACTGGTATCCTTGCCCGCATCTGTTTTCTTCCCCGTCTTATCTGCACTGTCGCTGGTGTTATCGACGCTCGCTTCGGTGTTCTTATTTAAGGAACGATTGCTCTTGCGCCAACTGATCGCGCTGCTTTTGGGGTGTGTGGCGGTTGTTCTTATTAACTGATTTAGGAGGCGTTGTTATGTATAAGCTGTCGATCCCTCTGATGAACGATACCGTCAACGAGCAAACACGTGCAACTTATGCCGCACAATTCAAAAAGGCCGGTGTCGAGCGCGTGTTTTTGGCACTTAGCCGCATTCTTGATCGCAAGGTCGCCGATGAAACGATGGTGTCGCTGGGTGACAATATCGCTTTTTTCAAAAATGCCGGCTTTGAGGTCGGCGTGTGGATGAACGCCTTTGGCCATGGCGTTGGTGAGGGCGGTGCGGACGGTTTTCTGCACATGGTCGACCATGCAGGCAACACACAATACGGTGTTTGTTGCCCGTTTGACGAACACTTTGTGGAGGAGTATGCCTATCTCGCTAAGGTAGTCGCCGAACAGCAACCTGATGTCATTATGGTTGATGACGATTTTCGTATGTCCTTACGCGGACCGATGTTTGGTTGCTTCTGCGAGCGGCATATGGCGCGTTTTCAGGAGCTTTGCGGCGAGACCTTCGACCGTGCATTTTTTGTTGAGCAGGTGTTTTCGGGCAAGACCAATCAATACCGCACCGCCTATCTGCAGGCGCAGAGCGAAGCTATGTGGCAAGCGGCGCGCGGTTTGCGCGAAGCTGTTGGCGGTGTTGACCGCCGTATTCCCATTATCCTATGCTGTACCGTTGACTGCTTTGATTGCGACGGTATAGATGCGGCAGAGCTTGCACACTACTGGGCAGGCGACGGTCAGCCTGAACTGCGTTTGGCAGGTGCGCCCTATTGGTCTCGCGTCAACACCACCTCGCTTCCGGGCGTGATTGAGACCGCCCGCATGCTCTCGTCTATGCTCAAAAACAGCGGCGTGCGGCTGATGTCTGAGTGCGACGCCTATCCGCGTCCGCGCTACAACATTCCTGCCTCCTGTTTGGAGCTTTTGGATGCGGCACTGCGTGCCGACGGCAGTTATGATGGCATCCTCAAATATATGGTCGACTATTTTTCGGGCCCGACCTATGAAACGGGCTATTTGCGTCTGCACAACTATGATAAGCCTGCCC
>JAZSHG010000067.1:0-8017 GCA_045533135.1 Acutalibacteraceae bacterium | reverse complement strand
GCAAAGGATCATCATACGTCTTGCCAGCGGGGGTGCGGGTAAAATACGCTCTTGGGTAAGGTATGCTTCAATTTCAGCAAACACCCACGGCGCGCCCAATGCACCGCGCCCGACCATCACCAAGTCACAACCCGTGTACTCATACATACGCGCCGCGGACAGCGCGTCGGTCACGTCACCGTTGCCGATAACGGGAATGGACACCGCTTGCTTGACCTCACGGATAGTATCCCAATCCACGGGCGGCGCATACATCTGTTCGCGTGTGCGGCCGTGCACCGTCACTGCCGATGCACCGGCCTGTTCGCAGATACGCGCCACCTCAACAGCATTTTTTTGCGCCGCAGTGTAGCCGGTGCGCATTTTCACCGTCACAGGTACATCCACAGCCTTGACCACCGCCTCAACGATGCGACCACACAGATCAGGGTCACGCATCAAGGCACTTCCGCAATGGTTACCTGCAATTTTGGGGGCAGGACACCCCATGTTGATATCCAAGATATCCGGCCCACTTTGCAGTGCCAACTGCGCCGCTTTGGCCATCACATCCGGGTCATCACCAAACAGCTGCGCCGCACAGGGGTGCTCATCCGGATCCATCGTAAGCAAAGCACCGCTTTTTTTATCCGCATAGCAAAGTCCCTTGCCGCTGACCATCTCGCTGACGGTGTAGGCGGCGCCAAACTCTACGCAAATTTTACGAAACGCGCGGTCACCCACACCTGCCATCGGTGCCAGCGCCGCCTTTCCTGTTATCTCCACATTTCCGATAAACATGTTGTCACCTCAATAAAAACAGGCGAGCTGTCAAGGCAACTCGTCTGCTTCGGCTTGATATTCCAAAATATCCCCAGGCTGGCATTGCAGTTCTTTGCACAGCATATCCAGCGTAGAAAAGCGCACCGCACGCGCCTTGTTATTTTTGAGGATGGACAAATTGGCAGGGGTGATGCCCACCCTGTCTGCCAGCTCCACCAGCCCTATCTTCCGTTTGGCCATCATAACATCCAGATTAATTATAATCGGCATATATATTCTTACGCCCCTTATATGGTCATATCATTTTCTTCTTTAAAGGTGATTGCTTGCTGTATCATCTGCGCCAATACCAGCAAAAGCAGACCGATCACCAGGAACACCACCATTACGATCAGCATATAAAGCTTTGCGACCCAAAAGATGGTGGTCAGATAAAACGCCGACAACAATAGGCAAGCCACGCCGCCTGCGCGCAGACGTCGCACCGTGTCCAGTACAAAAGGCGCACCGCACTTCACGTGGCGCATCACACCACGCGTCTGCCATAGCAGATACAGCGCCGCCAAGCCCGAAACGGTCATCACGATCATATATTTTTCAAATCTGCCATCCGTTGCAGGATAATGATGTGTAACAGCAGGTATCGTCCAATACAGTGTCGCCGTAGCCACCGCCGCACACAGCAATAACACATCGCAAATATACTCAAGCAAGCGGCTCAACCGCTGTGAAGATTTATTCTGCATAGTTACCCTCTTTTGCTTCGTTTATTGTTTATCAGTATACGCCGTTTTGCGAATGCCGTCAAGAAAAAAATCCTTACTCACGTTGAGCAAGGATCTATTTTTCTGTTTTTTCCTTAAAGCGCAGTTCACGCACCCCGACATACAGCATAAACACGCCGAACAGGCGGCGCAACCACCCACCGTCGAGCCACAACGCCAAAAACGACCCGCCGACAGCCGCCACGACCCCCGTCGGCAGTGTATACCACATCGCCTTTTTCGCAATCAGCCCATGCCGGCTATGGGCGCGAATGGCAGGAAGCGCACAGCCTAAAAAATAAAGCAGATTGACCACCGACGCCTGTGCCGTTGGCACATCGGCCACCTCGGTGAGATATAACATCAGAAGCGAGCCGCCGCCCACACCGCAACCGCTCACTACGCCGGTTAAAACTCCCACCGCCAACGCGATAAGTGCCGCTACCATCCCATCACCGCCCGCAATCCGCCAAGCAAAATGAGTGCTCCAAACAAGCGATGAAGCCACAGGGTTGGCAATTTTTGCAACAGCCGCCCTGCCAAAAAGCCACCGACGATACCACCGATGAGATAGGGTGCAAAGTGGGCAGACGGCGCACCTGTCTGCCATATCTTAAAGCCGAGGCTTACCACCGACAGCGGCAAGATGATGGCCAGCGAGGTGGCAAAAGCGGTACGGGAAGGCAGTTTTGCCCAGCCGATCAAAAGCGGCACGACCAACATGCCGCCACCCGTTCCGAAAAGCCCATTTACAAGCCCTGCCGCCGCACCGATGATCAGTCCCTTTTTCCAATTGATCTGCACGCCGTCCACCCCCATCCTTTAGGGGTAGTATCTGCGATTTGGCGACGGCTATACAAAAACGGCAGGACGAAAAGCCCTGCCGTTCTTGCCGCTTAATCGGTCATATTTATATGCTCATTCAAAAATCAGCGACGTTTGTTGATCACAATAGCAGCGCCGGAAACAGTCGCCAAAACGATAGCCACCACAGGTGCCACAACGCCGGTGTCAGGATTGGTGTCATCATCGGTGTTATCGTCGTTGTTGTTATCGTCGTCGTTATCGTCATTGTTGTTGTCGTTGTTGGTATCATCGTCGCCGGCGGGAACTGCATTGTAATCCATTGCGTAAACGCAAGGCACCCCGAAGATACCGTCTTCGGCAGTGAAGCAAAGGGCAATATATTTGTAGCCGTCTGCCGCATCCAAAGCACCGTAGACGTAATCATTCTCGCATCCCCAGGCGGTCTTATCCGAGCCGGGATTAGAATCCGTGCGATAAACCTCCACAGTATCCCAATTGACTCCGTCAACAGATGCCTTTACCGTCGGCAAGGACGAATCGTTATGCACCATCATATCAAAGCGGAAGTCAGTGATACTACCATCCACCGCAAAGACAACGTCACCCTTGCCTTTATTGGTGCCGTCCATCGGTCGATAGAACCCCCCATCCAACTCGTTGAGACCGTTCTTCAACTCGACATATTCGTCTGCGTTGATAAGCGTAACGGTTTCAGCGTCGGGAGTCATCGTGTGAGCATAGTCATCCGCCATCGGAAATACAGAAGCGGTAGGATTGAGGGTCACTCCGTCAACTTCTTCGAGAATAAGCGTGCCCAAAACGTCGGTGCGTACATCCATAAAAGAGCCGTCTTCAGACCAGCTGATGTGGCCCACACGACCGCCGTCAACGGAGTCAATGGCGCAAACCTCAAAGCCGATGTTGGTGCCAACGCTCACATCAACGCCCATCGGATAGGGCATCGCCACTTCATAGAGAATGTGGCCGTTGCCGTTATTGGAAACAGTCGCCGTCTCGATTTTCTCAAAAGCCTCTGCGTAGTGCTGTTTGCCATACTTATGATAGGTCGCCAAAACATTGTCGCCGGAGAGATTGATGTAGCAAATGTTCTCGGTGCCGTCATAGTAATAATCAGCCGTGCGAATGTAGTCAAAATCCAAGATGATGCCGATGGAATCACGATTCCACGTCTCATAGTTGTTGGGATGAGAATAGTCGATAACCGGGTCGGTAATATCAACATACAGATAAATAAAGTCCTCGTCATAGGTCAGCCAAAATTCACCGGTCGTATTTTGAGGAGAGTCGGGAAAACGGCCAAGGTTTTGATCAGTGATCGACTGCTTGGTGCATTCGTCATAGGCGGCATCCTTCACGCCGTCGACGGTGATCGCGGTGCCGTCCAGATAGGGGGCAACAACAGCGTTGCCGGTGACGCCGGGGACCGGATTGGGAGCGGCCGTCACAAAGTTGTAATCCAAAGAATAGATGCAAGGACATTCCAGAATGCCGCCGTCGGCAAAGTTCACACGGAGCTTGGTATAACCTTTGGAAGCATCCGCCGTGCCATAGACCCAGTAACTTTTAACGCCCCAATTCGTCTTATCGTTGGCAGCATTGCACACGTCGGTGTAGTAGGTCAAGGTTTCCCACGTCGTGCCGTCGGCAGTCGCCTCAAAGGTGGGATTGGCTTCCGGGCGGTCAACATCCCACATAGCGTCTACGCGCCAATCGGTAAGCACACCGTCCAGCTCAAATACCATCTTACCGGCCGCTTTTGCATCGCCGTTCATCGGGCGGGCATAGCCGGGATCCAGCTCACCGGGACGAAATCCCGATTCAATGGTCACTCCGTCTGCGGCATCCAGATTGGCTTCGGTTGCCAAAACGGAGCTCGCATAGGTGTCGGCCATCGCCACGTCCGCCGAAACGGCAAAACCGACCGTCAACATGCTAACCAGCAGCATTACACAAGCAACTGCGGCAAGCACTTGACTCATTTTGTTTTTCATAGTATCATCCTTTCCGCTTTTTTGAAGTCACCTTTAGCAGGGCCTTCTTACATACTGCGTGACAAAAGCCAAAACCATCGTTTTATCACGCTAAACCGATAATAATAATAATAATCAACCATGTCAACGCATTTACCAAATCAGCGAAAGAATGACTGTAATTCGTGACAATATCGCACTTTTCGTTCGAAAAACGAACGCGCTTACGCACAAAAAGCCCCACCTTTCGGTGGGGCTTTTGATATGTTGCTTATCGATGATTTTCAAGCAGCTGTTTGATCTTCTGATGGGGATCGAGCAACTGCGTGACCGAAATATTGTGGTTGAGCGCCACAATGTAAAAGGCGATGTATTTCGCCATATCCACCTCATGATACCACTCACGAGCGAGCAGTTCAGGAGACTCATAGGTCAGGTTGGTACCAAACACGCCGCTGATCATACCCTCGGCATACGCCTTGTCGAAGCTTTCCAGACCGTTGGTGAAGATCGCATAGGTGCTGTAGCAATAGATGTTGCGCGCCTTGCGCTTTTTCAGCTCATAGGCAATATCGAGCATAGACTCACCGGAGGAGATGATATCGTCCGCGATGAACACGTCCTTGCCCTCGACATCGTTGCCCAAATATTCGTGCGCCACAATGGGGTTGCGGGCATTGACGATGACAGAATAGTCACGGCGTTTGTAGAACATACCCAGATCCACACCCAGAGAGGAAGCGTAATACATATTACGGCCGATAGCGCCCTCGTCGGGAGAGATGATCATAAAGTTATCGTGGTTGGGATGAAAATCGGGAATGCTGCGGAACATCGTTTTGAGCACCTGGTAGGAGGGCATCACGTTGTCAAAACCCATCAGCGGCACAGCATTTTGCACGCGGGGATCGTGCGCGTCAAAGGTGACGAGGTTTTTGACACCCATGCTCTGCAGCTCTTGCAGCATAAACGCGCAGTCGAGCGACTCACGATAGGTGCGGCGATGCTGACGACCGCCATAGAGCAGGGGCATGATCACGTTGATGCGGTTGGCTTTACCGCCGGCGGCCTGGATGATACGCTTGAGGTCCTGATAGTGGTCATCGGGAGACATCCGGTTGGTCTCACCAAAATATTTGTAGGTGCAGTTGTAGTTGCCCACATCGACAAGGATGAAAATATCATCGCCGCGGACAGTATCTTTGATAAGGCCCTTACTGTCACCGGAGGAAAAACGCGGGCATTGATTTTCCACCTGGAAATTATCCACGTCCAGGCCGCCCTTTTGCGCCCAATCCACCAGATATTTATTGATTTTTTCGCCCAGCGGTGCGGCACTCTCCATAGAGATGAGTTTCAGCTCCGCTACGTGCTCGTGTTTGCCGAAAACATTATCGGCGGTGATGATATCGGACATATTGCTACAACCCCCAATTTTTACTTCTGGATTGATTATAGCACATCTTGTTGAAAATTGGTAGTGCCTTTTTTCGACTTTTGCCGTCGAAAATTTATCCAAATATACACACCTATCTATGGACAATGCACAATTTTGCGTGGTATAATATCTTTAGCAATATGAGGGAGGCACTGCCTTGGAACTATTTGATTTGACCCCCCACCCGGAAACCGCTATTTTGGCGGCCGTGGATACGGGAGAATATGATATGGAATGTGCGCTGGCAGAGTTGCGGGAACTGACCGCCACCGCCGGCGCCCAGGTCGTGGGTGAATTGATCCAGCGGCGCGAAGCGCCTGCCAAAGCAACCTTTTTCGGCACCGGACGGTTGGAGGAGCTGGCCGAACAGGCACGCCTTTTGGAAGCGGATCTCGTCATCGTTGATGCGGAGCTCACCGCTACTCAGCACCGCAACCTGGAGGATGCTCTCCCCTGCCGTGTGGTGGATCGCACCGCACTGATATTGGATATTTTTGCCGCCCGTGCGCGCTCTGCAGAGGGACGCTTGCAGGTGGAGCTGGCACAGCTGCAATATCGCCTGCCGCGTTTGGCCGGTATTGGTACCGCGCTCTCTCGTCAAGGCGGTGGTATTGGCACACGCGGCCCCGGCGAAACCAAGCTGGAAACAGACAGGCGTTATATCCGCCGCCGTATTGCCGCCATCAAGGAACAGCTCACTGCGGTGGAGCAACAGCGCACCCTGCGGCGCGAACGCCGTCGCAAGGACGGTATTCCCACCGCCGCTATTGTTGGCTACACCAACGCCGGCAAAAGCACCCTACTCAACAAGTTGACCGACGCCGGCGTGCTGGCGGAGGATAAACTGTTTGCCACCCTTGACCCCACCGCACGTGCCCTCAAGTTGCCCGACGGGCGGCAGGTGATGCTGGTTGACACCGTCGGCTTCGTGCGGCGGTTGCCGCACCAGCTGGTGCAGGCGTTTCGCTCAACACTGGAAGAAGCGGTGGAGGCCGATGTGCTGCTCAACGTGTGCGATGCATCGAGTGACGAAGCAACGGAACACTTGACCGTCACTAAAGATCTGCTCGTCGAGCTGGGGTGCAAGGATACCCCTGTTTTGCACGTGCTTAATAAGTGTGATCGCGCACTCGCCTGTCCTGTCGTTGAAGGACGGTCGGTGCGTATCAGCGCATTGACGGGCGAAGGGCTTGACGATCTGCTCGATGCCTTGACCGCGGCATTGCCGCCCGACCGCCGTCGCGTTTCGCTACTGCTTCCCTTTTCCAAAGGCGCGCTGGCGGAACAATGCCGCCGCGAGGGCGCTGTGGAAAGCGAAGAATACGTCCCCGAGGGGTTGGCGATGACCGTCACGCTGGGGGCGCGTATGTTGGAGCTTTGCCGCGACTATATTATTGAAGAATAACCGCCGCGCTGTCGGCCATATTATCTGCAAGGAGATCTGTTATGGATATTGCCAAAATTCTCGCCGCCGTTGACCACACGTTACTCGATCCTGCCGCCGACTGGGAGGCGGTGCGTGCTTTGTGCGATGACGGCATGCATTATCACACCGCCAGCGTGTGCATCCCACCCAACCTGGTCGCTCGCGCCGCCAACTACGTGCAAGGGCAACTGCCCATCTGCACCGTCATCGGCTTCCCCTGCGGCACCGCCACTACCGCCGTCAAATGCTTTGAAACGGCGGTTGCGGTCAAAAATGGGGCGGCAGAAATCGATATGGTTATTCCGCTCGGCTGGGTAAAGGAGCGTCGCTTTGCGGATGTGGAAATGCAAATTCGCGCCATCAAAAATGCCTGTGATGGGCGTCTGCTCAAGGTCATTATCGAGACCTGCCGTCTGACCGAAGAAGAAAAGATCGCGATGTGCCACGCCGTTTCCAATGCCGAAGCGGATTACATCAAGACCTCCACAGGTTTTTCCACAGGCGGTGCCACGCGCGAGGATGTGGCTTTAATGGTCAAGCACGTGGCGCCAACGGTAAAGGTGAAGGCCGCAGGCGGTATCCGCACCTTGCAGGATGCGGAAGATTTCCTGGCGTTGGGCGCATCACGTTTGGGCACCAGTGCCGTTGTGCGCTTGGTCAAAGAAATGGAAAGCAAAAACTGACGGCATAAACTGCACACAAAGGAGTGAGGCTTTTGAAACGGGTATTTTTGATCGTGCTGGACAGTGTGGGCGCAGGCGCCGCTCCCGATGCCGCCGCTTTTGGCGATATGGGTACCAATACACTGAAAAGCCTCACCCAATCACCA
>JAZSHG010000244.1:0-3741 GCA_045533135.1 Acutalibacteraceae bacterium | reverse complement strand
ATCCACCGACAGATAGGGGTCATAACCGAACACTTCCATACCCAGCGCTTTGGCGGCGTTGGCAACCAGGATGCCGATGGCACCCAGACCGATCACGCCCAGTTTTTTGCCCTTGATTTCGGGGCCGACAAAGGCGCCCTTGCCTTTTTCGACCAGTTTTTCGACGTCGGGCTGGCCTTTGAGGGTTTTGGCCCACTCAATACCGCCGATAACATCACGGGAGGACAGGAGCAGACCTGCCAGCACCAGTTCTTTAACGGCGTTGGCGTTGGCACCGGGGGTGTTGAACACCACGATACCCTTTTCGGCGCAAGCGTCAACGGGGATGTTGTTGACGCCGGCACCGGCACGGGCGATCGCCAGCACAGACGCAGGCAATTCCATATCATGCATCGCGGCGGAACGCACCAGGATGCCTTCGGGATCGGTCACATTGTCGCCCACGGTATAGCCGGGCAGACGGTCGGTGCCGCAAGCGGCAATTTTGTTCAGAGTAAGAATTTGCATAGTCTTTTGCCTCCTTAGCTGTTGGCTTTTTCAAATTCTGCCATAAAGGCAACCAGTTTCTCCACGCCTTCCACGGGCATAGCATTGTAGATGGACGCACGCATACCGCCCACGGAGCGGTGGCCCTTCAGATTGACAAAGCCGGCCGCTTTGGCTTCTTTGACAAACTTGGCATCCAGCTCTTCATTACCGGTGATGAAGGGCACGTTCATCAGCGAGCGATCCTCGGGCACAACAGTGCCTTTGAACATCTTGGAATTGTCGAGGAAGTCGTAAAGCAGCTTCGCCTTCTTCTCGTTGATCGCCTTCATATTCTCCAGACCGCCGATGTCCTCTTTGATCCATTTGAGCACCAGGCCTGCCACGTAGATGCAGTAGCAGGGAGGGGTGTTAAACATGGAGTCGTTGTCCACGTGGGTCTGATAGTTGAGCATGGTCGGGCAGATATCGCGCACATTGCCAAGCAGATCCTCGCGGATGATGACAATGGTCAGACCGGCAGGAGCCATGTTCTTCTGCGCACCGGCGTAGAGCATACCGAACTTGGACACGTCGATAGGCTCGGACAGGATGCAGGAAGAGATGTCGCCGATCAGCGGCACATCGCCGGTATCGGGGAACTCGTTATATTTGGTACCGTAGATAGTATTGTTCACGCAGATGTGGAAATAGTCCGCATCCTTGGTGAAGGTGGAAGGATCGAGCTTCGGAATGTAGGAGAAGGTCTTATCCTTGGAGCTGGCGATCGCGTTCGCCTGGCCATAGCGAGCAGCTTCCTGGTATGCTTTGTTTGCCCACTGACCGGTGATAACGAAATCCGCTTTACCGGAACCGTTCATCAGGTTTAAGGGCATCATCGCAAACTGGGTGGAAGCGCCGCCCTGCAGGAACAGCACTTTGTAGTTATCGGGGATGTTCATCACTTCGCGCAGCAGTGCCTCGGTCTCTTTGATGATGGCATCATACTCCTTGGAACGGTGGGACATCTCCATCACGGATTGACCGGATGTGCCATACTCCATCATCTCAGCAGCGGCGGTAGCCAGCACCTTTTCGGGCAGCATGGACGGACCTGCGGAAAAATTGTACACTCTTGCCATAACAATTACCTCCTGAATATCTCTAAAATATGATCAGCGTGTTTTTTGGGCAACTTCCAACAGCGCTTTGCCGAGGAAGTCGCTTATCGACATCGTGCCGAGGTCGCCGTCTTTACGGGAACGGACAGACACAAGACCTGCTTCGACCTCTTTATCACCCATAACCAGCATATACGGCACCTTTTCCATCTGTGCCTCGCGGATCTTGTAGCCGACCTTTTCATTGCGCAGATCCGCCTCGGCACGCAGGCCTGCGGCTTTAAGCTGCTCGGTCACCTTCACGACCGCGTCATTCTGACGCTCGGAGATGGGCATCACGCGCACCTGCTCGGGTGCAAGCCACAAGGGGAACGCGCCGGCGTATTTTTCAATAAGCAGGGCGAGCGTGCGCTCGTAGCAACCCATCGAGGTGCGGTGGATGATATACGGCAGTTTCTTTTGACCGTCGCTATCGATATAGTACATGCCGAATTTTTCGGCCAACAGCATATCGATCTGAATGGTGATGAGCGTATCCTCTTTGCCGAACACGTTTTTGATCTGAATGTCCAGCTTCGGGCCGTAGAACGCCGCCTCGTCAATACCGATGGTGTAAGGCACGTTGAGATCGTCGAGGATCTGCTTCATGGTCGCCTGTGCGACCTCCCACTGTTCGGGTGTGCCTTCGTATTTGTTGTTGGGGTTGGCAGGATCCCACTGGTAGAAGCGGAAGGAGCAGTGTTCTTTAAGTCCCAGCGTTTCCAGCATATAGTTTGCCAAATCCAAACAGCCCTTGAACTCCTCCTCAAGCTGGTCGGGGCGGAGCACCAGGTGTCCCTCGGAAATGGTGAACTGACGCACACGGATAAGGCCGTGCATCTCGCCCGAATCCTCGTTGCGGAACAGGGTGGACGTTTCACCCAGGCGCATCGGCAAGTCGCGATAGGAACGTGCGCGGTTGAGATAGACCTGATACTGGAACGGACAGGTCATCGGGCGCAGAGCAAAACATTCTTTGGTCTCATCATTGGGGTCGCCCAGCACAAACATGCCGTCGAGATAGTGATCCCAGTGACCGGAAATGCGGTAGAGATCGCGCTTGGCCATCAACGGCGTCTTGGTGAGCAAATAGCCACGCTTTTGCTCCTCATCCTCCACCCAGCGCTGCAACAGCTGAATGATGCGCGCACCCTTGGGAAGCAGAATGGGAAGGCCTTGGCCGATATAGTCCACCGTGGTGAACAGCTCCAGCTCGCGGCCGAGCTTGTTGTGGTCACGCTTGCGCGCTTCTTCCAACTGCGCGAGATGCGCTTCCAGCTCGCTCGCTTTGGGGAACGCGATACCGTAGATGCGTTTGAGCATCTTATTCTTGGAGTCGCCGCGCCAGTAAGCACCCGTGGAAGAAAGCAGTTTTACTGCTTTGAGGCGGCCGGTAGAGGGCAGGTGGGGACCTGCGCACAGATCGGTGAAATCGCCTTGCTTGTAGAAGGAAATGTCCTCATCGGCAGGCAGATCGTTGATAAGCTCCACCTTGTAGGGTTCTGCCGCCATTTCGGCAAGCGCCGCCTCGCGAGGCAGGGTAAAACGCTCGATCGGCAGATCTTCCTTGATGATCTTTTTCATTTCCGCTTCGATGGTCTCCAACACTTCGGGCGTGAAGGTCACATCGGTATCGAAATCATAGTAGAAGCCTGTGTCAATAGACGGGCCGATGGTCAACTGTACCTGCGGATACAACCGCTTGATGGCCTGCGCCATCACGTGGGAGGCGGTGTGCCAATAGGCTTTTTTGCCGTCCTGATCATCAAATGTCAAAAATTCCACCTCGGCATCCGCCGTCAGGGGGGTGCGCAGGTCGGTGACAACGCCGTTTACGCGTGCAGCACACACCGCACGGTAAAGACCCATCGAAATCTCCCGACAGAGCGCGTCAAGGGTAGTGTTTTCGGCCACCTCTCGCACATCGCCGCGCAGACTGATCTTTAACATCTGTTCATCTCTCCTTTTCCTGAAAATAAAAAACACCCCGTCCCGCAAGGGACGAGGTGAAAAATACCCCGTGGTGCCACCCTAATTCGATAGGCAAAGCCTATCCTCATGCGGCAGATAACGGTGCCAACCGACGCAGATTACCCCGACGTGCCGTCGGCTCGCC
>JAZSHG010000080.1:0-5443 GCA_045533135.1 Acutalibacteraceae bacterium | reverse complement strand
GGTGCCGACAGTGACACGCACCGCCGCGCCCGAAGATGCTAATGTGAAATAGGACTGGAGGTTGGCATGACCGTTGGTGGTTACGCCCACAAGCTTCATACCGCCTGCTTCTCGCAATGCACCTGCAATCAATTCCGCTTCGGCGGCGGTGTTTTCATTGACCAACACCACCACGTTTTCAATCACCTGGGAGGCGGCATGCGAGCTGTACATGATCGCATCTTTGTCCTCGCCCACATTCAAGCGAGCATAGGTGCCGCGCGGCAAAAGGAAGCCCAATATGCTTTGTGCGGCTTCTACACTGCCGCCCACATTATCACGCAGATCCAGCACGAAACGCGTGGCACCTTCTTCTTTAAGCGCAGAAACCGCCGAGCGAACCTGATCGAAGGCGTTTTCAGACAAGCTGCGCAGACGAATGTAGCCTGTTACGCCGTCTTTAAGCATATTGTTGACGACGTTTTCCACCACGATGGTGCTTTGCGTGATACTGTAAGAGTGAGAAATCTCACCGCGGCTTATGGACACCAGCAGTTTTGAGGCGGAGCGCAGTTGCTCATTGACAGTAGCAATATCCGCCGCTGTCACCGACACTTCATCGATAGCCGTGATAATATCCTGCTTTTGGATGCCGGCAACTGCCGCCGCCGAGTTGACGTATACTTCCGTTACGACCACAACGCCATCGCGCGCAGTCACTTCCAAGCCAAAGCCGGTGTAAGAGCCCTTAAGAAGCTGTTCCACGACCTTGTACTCCTCTGCCGTATAATAGGCGGCATAGGGATCACCATAGCCGGCGGCATACGCCTTGGCAAGCGCGGCATGCAGGTCTTCTTCCTTAATAGTGCCCGAATAGTTGTTGCGCACGACCTTGTCTACGTCAGACAAAACGCCGTACATGGCCTGTTGTTCGGTTACGTCATTGACGATGCTACTGAAATAGCGCATAGAGATCATCACTGTAGCAGAGACGGTTACCGCCATTGCCACCAAAATGAGCGTCAATGTGACACCCAGTGAGATTTTTTTGTTCATAATCCGTCCTCCTCACAGGCGGTCAGGGCTTGACCAAATACCCCAATTTGATGGAATCCACCGCCGTGTTGTCCAACCGCACCTCAAAATGCAGGTGCGGTGCTTCGGATTGGCCCGTACTACCGACTTCGCCCAAGACAGTCTTGCCGCGTGTGACCTTGTCACCCACATCGACCAAGCGTTTGGACATATGGGCATACAGCGTGACCACACGCCGCCCCTTGCTATCATAGCCGTGGTCAACGACAACATAGTTGCCGTAGCTCCAATGTTTCTCCGAGGTGATGACCTTGCCGGATTCAGCGGCATAAATGCTTTGGCCATAGGCATCGCGCGCCCACAGGTCATATCCACGGTGGAAGCTACTGGTGTTAAGGCCGGGGATGGGGTTACGCGGCCCGAAGGGTGAAGAGATATAGGTGATCTTCGGCACAGGCCAGAAGAAGGGCAAGGTAATGTTGCCGTCGACGGTGGAGCTTGCGTTGAGCAGTTGCTCCAGCTTGTCGTTGATCTCTTTTTCACCACGTTCGAGTTCTTTAAGCTTCTCTTGATAGTCTTTGAGGTTTTGTTGGAGCTTATTCACCTGCGCCTTACGTTCCTCATAGAGTCCGCTGAGCTCATCTTTGAGTTCATCGCTCTCTTTTTTGAGCGCGGCAGTGGTCTTTTTCTCTTCCTCCAATGCCGTTTTTTCCTTTTCGAGCTTTTCTTTGCGCTCTCGGATGCCCGAAAGCTCGGTTTCCATTTCGTCCATCAGCTTTTGGTCATGGGCGGCAATGCAGGACATCGCTTTGGATTTGAGCAGATATTCTGCATAACTGCCGCTATCAAACAGCATTTGCAGTGACGTATTGTTGCCTGTTTTGGCCAGTGCCCGAACTCGCTTTTTCAGCTGAGCATATTTCTCGGTGCGCGCGGCATCGGTGTTTTTGATGGCCTCTTCTTCGGCAGCAATCTCTTCTTTTTTGGTATAGATTTTATCGTTGAGATCGTCAATGGCATCGCTTAACAAATCGATCTGTGCCAAAACGGCATCGATCTGCTTATCGTAGTATTTCATACGCTCTTCTTCGTCGGCAATACTATCCTTTGACGCTTCAATCTTGTCGCGGTAGTAGTCCGCTTCCTCGCGCAGATCATTGATCTGATCGCGCAGGTCGCTGATCGAATCGGCAGCGGCAGTAAATCCGTCTGCAAACCCACCGCTCAGGGACAAAATTATCCCCAACGTCAGCAGAAATGACAGCGTTTTTTTCATACAGTCCTCCATCTTCGTCGCGTGTCTTACTCGTTGTGCACGACCTCTTCCTTCAAATAGCGGCTGACAGAGATCGCACTGCCCAACGCGCCAACCAGCACACCGATAATGGCAAAGCCAATGATCAGTACGATGGCGTGATCGCCAAAGGCGGCCGGTTCACCTATCATGCCGAAGGTGAGCATATCCGCCAAGCGACCATAGACATAGTAGAGTATACCAAATGCCAGTGCGCCCGACAGCAGGCCCAGCACCATACCTTCTACAATAAAGGGAATGCGGATGAAGGTGTTGGTGGCGCCCACCGACTTCATAATGCGCACCTCCAAGCGGCGGTTATATACCGTCAGCTTGATGGTATTGGTGATGATAAACAGCGCCACCAGCAAAAGCAACACGATCACCCAGCCGCCAACCGACAGCAATGTGCCACGCAGTTCGGTAAGGGTGTTGGCAAGGTCACCATTATAGTTCACCTCTTCAACGTGTGCCAATGTGAGAATGTGGGCCGCCGCCCGATCATAGTCGGTCAGATCGGAGAAAGTGACCAGGAAGGTGTCGGGCATCGGGTTATTTTCGCCCTTGTAGCTTTCGTACAGGTCGGGGGGGAAATCTCCGGCATGCTGTTCGAGCATCTCCTCTTTGGTGATCAGCTCGACCTCTTTTACATCGTCCAGCGCCTCAAGCTCCAGTTGCAGGTCGAGCAGTTCGTTGGTGCGGCAATCTTCGTCGGCAAATACGGCCATCACGTTTTGCTCATACACCCAATCGAAGGCTTGGCTGATATTGACGCCAATGAGATATGCACCGCCTGTGACAAACAGGCAGGACATGAGCACACCGATCGATGCCGCCGCCATCAGCGCGTTTTGCCAGATGCTGCGAAAGCCCTCACGTATCAGATAACGTATACTGCTTATGTTCACGGTGCTTCCCTCCTTCCCAAAGTCCGTCGGAAATCACACGTCCGTCTTGAATCTCCACCACGCGGCGGTGGAATTTTTCCACCAGATTGCGTTCGTGGGTAACCATCAGTATCGTTGTGCCCAGTTTGTTGATCTCACTGAGCAACTGCACGATATCGTAGGACAGCTCGGGGTCGATGTTACCCGTGGGCTCGTCTGCAATGATCAGCTCGGGGTTGTTGACCAACGCACGTGCCAAACTCACACGCTGTTGCTCACCGCCCGACAGCTCATCGGGATAGCAACGCGCCTTGCTTTGCAGATCGACCAGGCCCAAAATGTAGGGCACGCGTTTGCGCACCTCGCGCTGGGATGCGCCGATCACACGCATCGCAAACGCCACGTTGTCAAACACGTTCATATTGCGGATAAGGCGGAAATCCTGAAACACCACGCCCATCGTGCGGCGCAGGTAGGGAACTTCCTTTGCTTTTAAATCTGCCAAAGAATAATCGCCCACATAGATGTTACCGGAGGTGGGAACTTCTTCGCGCATGATCAATTTGAGAAACGTACTTTTGCCGGCGCCCGACGCACCCACAATAAACAGAAACTCGCCCTGTTCAATGTGCAGGCTTACGTCTTTGAGCGCGACAACGCCGTTGTCATAGGTTTTGCTCACTTGGTCGAAGGTAATCAACCAAACACCTCCTTTGGGAATATTGGCGGCAAGTCCGCCTCTTTATCCTACCGCCCGACGGCCAACGGCGCAACCCCTAAAATTTTGGAAGTGGGTTGCCGCTTGACTGCCGCAAATAGGCAAGAATGGGTTTCCCGCCGAAGAAAACCTCGGCGGGAAACGGTTAAGATCAATACTTGGTGGGGCTCACCTGCAAGTATTTCTTCACCATCAGCGCCACTTTGAACACGATGGCATCGTCGAATTCGCGCAGATCCAAACCGGTCAGACGCTTGATCTTCTCCAAGCGATAGACCAGTGTATTGCGGTGCACGAACAACTTGCGGGAGGTCTCGGATACATTGAGGTTATTCTCGAAGAAGCGCTGAATGGTAAACAGCGTTTCCTGATCCAGCGAATCGATAGAACCCTTTTTGAACACCTCGTTGAGGAACATCTCACACAGGGTGGTGGGAAGCTGATAGATCAGACGCGCAATGCCCAGATTATCATAACTGATAATGGACTTTTCGGTGTCGAACACCTTGCCCACTTCCAGGGCGACCTGCGCCTCCTTGAAGGAACCGGCGAGATCTTTAATGCCCTCGACCACGGTGCCGATACCGACGGTGGCGTGAGTGTAGAACTCACTGCCCAGCGTATCTACGATGGAACGCGCGAGCTTTTCAAGATCGCGGCTGTCGATGCCCGTGCGGATCTCTTTGACCAGCGCGATATCGGTCTCGTTGATATTGATGACAAAATCCTTATTTTTGTCGGGGAACAGGTTTTGGATGATGTCAAAAGCGGACACATCCGAGCGGGTGCCGATACGCACCAAAAGTACCACGCGGCTCACATCATTGTTGAAACGCATTTCGCGCGCTTTGAGGTAGATATCACCGGGGAGGATGTTGTCGAGAATGACGTTCTTGACAAAATTGCCGCGGTCGTATTTTTCGTCATAATATTGCTTGATGCCGGACAGAGAAATAGTCAGCAACGCCGCATAGCGAGCCGCCTCCTCATCTGTGCCCTCCACGAACACGATGTGTTCGCTGTGGGGACGGGTGCCAAACGGTTTGAGGGTGTAGCCTTCCAGGCGGAAAGCGCCGGTGCCCGAAAAATCATCGGAAGACAGGCCGGGCAGCGTTTCGCCGATACGGCCCAGATCACTGCAGGCGATGATGACATGGCTCTCATCCACCACGCCGACGGTGCGGTCGATAGCATCCTTCATTTGATGCACGATGCCTTGAAACAAACGGTTAGACATAAGGACAATTCCCCTTTTTCTCGCGCCGCGGCACCAAACGGGGCAACCCTCTGGTTGTCGTTTCCGTCAAAGGCGTTGGCTGCGGTATTCCCCGAGTTGCCAAAAAGCAACCCCTGCGTGGCAGTGTGGCCTTCACCCATCTGGGAGGGAGTGCCTTTTGGCACACGCCCTATTACAGCCATTGTATTTATTTTACACAATAAGTCATCAAATTGCAAGAGAAAAATTGCTTTTTTACCCGAAAATGCCGTCTTTTTTGCCGATTTCGGAGGAAAATCTTTGGATAACTCCGC